>CAZADK010000750.1:0-2163 GCA_964483855.1 uncultured Rhodoferax sp. | reverse complement strand
TGCGATGGCGAGCGATTCATCCATAAAACAGATTCGCGTCCTCTTGATCGAAGACAACGCGACCGATGCCCTGTTAGTGCGCGACGAACTGGAGTACACGGCAGCAGCGGTCTGTGTGCTGACGCAATGCCGTCGCCTGGCTGAGGCCATCACACGTCTGGCGGAGCAGCCTTTCGATGTGGTGTTGCTGGATTTGACCCTGCCAGACAGCGATGGCTTGGCGACCTACACCGAGTTGCAGGCTGCGGCGCCCAATATGCCCATCGTCGTCCTGTCGCACCTGGCGGATGAGGCCATTGCGCTGCAAGCGGTGCGCGCTGGAGCCCAGGATTACCTGGTGAAGGGGTTGTCTACCGGGCTGCTGCTGCGCGCCATCCGTTATGCCATTGACCGCAATGAAGCGAAGGAGAGTTTGCGCATCAGCGAGGCGCGCTGGGCGGCGGCCCTGGAGGGGGTGGGTGACGGCGTGTGGGATTGGGACATCACGGCAGACACCGTTTTCTTTTCCAGACGCTGGAAAGAAATGCTGGGGTACACAGACGTGGAGGTGGGAAACGCCCCGGATGCGTGGTCCCGACAAGTGCACCCTGACGATGCGCCGCAGGTTCAGGCGAACCTGCAGGCCCATCTGGACGGCGCCAGCCCAAACTACAGTTGCGAGCATCGGCTGTTGCGCAAGGATGGCAGCCATGTCTGGGTGCTGGGGCGTGGCATGGTGGTCAAGCGGGATCAGGAAGGCAAGCCGCGACGGGTCGTCGGCATCAATACGGACATCAGCGGCCGGCGCAAGGCCGATCAACAGCTGCACCTCTTGGAAGCCAGTCTGGCCCATATCGATGACGTGGTGATCATCACCAGTGCCGATCGAACGGATGCCCCCTACCCTCGCATCGTCTATGTCAACGAGGCATTTGTGCGCCACAGCGGCTACAGCCGGGCCGAGGCCATTGGCAATACACCGGCCATGTTGCAGGGCCCCAACACACAACGCGGTGAGCTCGATCGTATTGCCGCGGCAATGCGGCTCTGGCAGCCCGTGCAGGCCGAGCTGATCAACTACACGAAATCGGGCGTTGAGTTTTGGCTGGAAATTGCGATTTCACCCTTGAAGGATTCCAAGGGAAGGGTAACCCACTGGGTGGCCGTGCAGCGGGATATTGGCGAGCGCCAAAAGGCATCGCTGCTGATCCGCAGCACGATGGACGCGTTGAAAGCCAGCCAGGAGCAGTTGCAGACTCTGTCGCGCCGCATCCTCAAAGCACAGGAGACCGAGCGCCGCCGGGTGGCATTGGAGTTACATGACGAGCTGGGCCAGTCCCTCACCGCGATCAAGATCAACCTGCAGTCGAGCGCCCGTTTCAAGGACCGTTCTCCCGCCGAACTCAACGACGAGAATCTACGCATCGTCGAAGACGCCCTGCAACAGGTTCGGCGATTGGCGCTGGCGTTGCGCCCCGCCGTACTCGACGATCTTGGCCTGGTGCCGGCATTGCGTGGCATCGCCGAGCAGAATGCGGGACGCAGCGGCTTCGCGATCCATTTCCATCCGGCGCTGCCCAGCGGCCGCCTGGAGCCAGACGTCGAAACCGCGTGTTTTCGCATCGTGCAAGAGGCCTTGACCAACATCGCCCGTTACGCCAACGCACGGCGCGTGGACATCGATTTGTTTCGCAATGGCGATGAACTGGTGCTCAGTGTGAAGGACGATGGCGTTGGTTTCGACGTCGCGGCCATGCGCGCACGGGCAAACGCCGGCAGCAGCATGGGCTTGCTTGGCATGCGCGAGCGCGCCATGTTGATTGGTGGGCGGCTTGAAATCGAGTCGGCCCTGGGCCAGGGATGCACGGTGCGCCTGCGTTGCCCGATGCTTCTCCCCGCTGAAAACAGATGATGCGGCTACGAACCTTGCTGGCCGACGACTGACCAGCACCCGGCCAGGCTTGCAAGCGGGTCAGGTGTTTTCCTGAACCGACTCAGGTGTTGGCCCGATTCCGCGGCGGCGCCCCAACTTTTACAGTCTGGGCATGCTGCAATGTCTGGAATCCGCAAAATCCAAGACGCGTCTTGAACGCCTCAAAGCCCAGCCGCGCAAGCCGGGCGAAGCCTCGTTTTTCTGGTACGAGACCCAGTTCCAGTGCGAAGCGGTCAAGGTGTTGCCGGGCG
>CAZADK010000749.1:0-2178 GCA_964483855.1 uncultured Rhodoferax sp. | reverse complement strand
ACACCAGCGAAAACGGCAGGCCCGGCGCGCCTAGCGCTGTAGCAACGGTCGACGGTACCTCGAGGTAACGCTTGCGGTCGGGGCTCAGTTTGAAGACCGGGTCGTAGGCGGTGGTGACATAGCCGCCGGGAATCAGCACCTCGGTGAGGCCGGCATTCGGCCCGTACAGCGATTCCGGCGTCAGGTTGTGCGGCATGCCATGTTGCCCCGCACCGCCGATGACGCCGGGCGGGAATGGCGTGTGCAGGCGCACCAGTGCGTCGAGCCGGTTTTCGGTGATCACCATCATGTCGACGCGGCGCAGAAGTTCGCGCAGCATGATGCGCTCGTTGACACCCTGGCGCCCGCCGAGCGGATTGCGTGGGTCGGTGATTTCCTCCCAGTTCCTGAATGCCGAGCGCTGATCGTCGCCCCAGAATTTCGAGCGCGCGTTGAGTTCGGCCCAGGTCGACAGGGTTTCGGTGAAGCCTCTGGCCTTCCAGTCGGCGGCACGCAGTGCCAGGTACTGCGTAATATGAAAGCGGAAGGTGTTCGCCAATTCCTGCTGTTGGATGATGGCGATGTCGAGATTCGAAGGTGGCGGCATGCTGCCATCGGCCAGCGCGACCAGATAGTCCATCGGCGGCATGGCGCCGCCGCCGAAGAACTTGCCCGGGGCGAACTCGGTGCGACAAATCGCGGCAGCGAAGTCCTTGAACAGCGGGGTTCCGTCGGGCCCCAGGCGAAACAGGATGTCGGGCATGAATACCGGCAGCAGGCGCGCCAGGGCACGCGAAAAATCGGTCTTCATCAATTCGACCTCAGGGTCGCGCCGCCACAAACGGTGCGACGACTCGACCAGGGTGGCGCCAAGCCTCGCTCCGAGCACCGCCTTGATCTCGGCCGCGGCGGCGGTGACGATCGGCACCTCGGTCAGTGACTCGGGCGGATGCACCATCGATTCGCGCACCACGCCCAGGCGCATGCCCCTGAGCGCGCCGGCGCGATGCTCGGTGGCGACGTGGCTGGCGTAGCGGGTGGCGAGCACCGACGCGCGCGGCACCGTGGTGTAGGGGTCGCGGCTGTCGTAGTAGCCCTCGACCGGATCCTTCAACGCATCGAGGACCTTCGCGCAATCGACGATGCGGCGCGCATGAATGCCGCTGCGGTCGCAATAAATGTCGGCGCCGATGGCGCCGCCGTCGAAGCCGAGCATCGCCTTGTGCGGCAGGATCAGCGCCACCGCATTGTGGTTCGACGGTCCGCGGCAGGAGGCGCGGGTTTCCTCGCCCAGGCTGGCCATCACCAGATTGACGGACACCGACAATGCCGAGCCGGAGCTTGAGCCGAGCGAGGCTGCACGCGTGGTGTCGTACGGGTTCGACGGGTTGCCGCCCCAGGTGGTGCGCTGATAGCCGAGTACCGAAGGCATCACCTTTTGCGGCAGGTGGTTGCCGCCGGGATCGCCGGCGCGGCCGTTGTACTCGGTACACACCGCCTTGGCGAAAATGATCGCGCCCTTGTTGCGCAACTGCCCGATCAACACATGGTCGCGCGCGGGGAAGTCGATGTCGTAGGCGGCGTCGCCGCCGCCGGTGGAGCGCATGTCCATGGCATCGAAGGAATCCTTGAACGAGAAGGTCACGCCGTACATCGGCATGGCGTCGAGATCCGGGTTGCGGCCGTAGCGCGCATCCAGTTCAGCCGCACGTTCCAGTGCATCGGGCTGATGGCGAAAGGCCTCGCAGGCAGGCGGCGCGCCCGGCGGCAGTGGCCCCAGGGAAGGATGGCGGTCGAAGTCACCCTTGCAGGTCACCGAGCGCTCGCCGCGGATATTGAGGGTGGAAAGCGCATTGACGCGGCCGGCATTCGGAATGCCGACCAGCATGCCGAATTGCTGCTGTACCGTTGGGTCCGAGGCGGTTGCCTCCATCCGTCCGAACTCCAGCGGCGGCCCCTGATACTGGTCGAGGTCGGGCAGCAGCGTGGCGGCGGCGACAGTGTCGACCGGGAATTCGAGTGCTGCGCCGGCGCGCACAGTGCCTGCAGCTTTGGGCAACGGGCGGCCAGCGGCGGTCATCAACTTGCTGGCCACGCCGTTGAAGGCGCGACAGCGGTCGATCGACTTTTGCACCAATGCCACGCAGGTGGTACGGCCGGCGCGGATGGCCGCGTGCAATTCTTCGATGGTCGCTTCCT
>CAZADK010000748.1:0-2186 GCA_964483855.1 uncultured Rhodoferax sp. | reverse complement strand
GAGCCGATGAACAGGTTGCGCAGGTCGTAACCGGTGTTGTCCTTGCGCAGGCCGCTCAAGCCGTTCCAGATCTCGCCCCGGGCGGTGACCACTTCCAGCCCCAGGCACAGGTCGCGGGTGTTGCCGTAACGCACGACCTGGGTGCCGCCGGCGTTGGTGCCCAGGTTGCCGCCGATGGTGCAGCTGCCTTCGGCCGCCAGGCTGAGCGGGAACAGGAAACCAGCCTCGCGCGCGGTCTGCTGCAGGTTCTGCAGCACGCAGCCAGCCTGGGCTGTCAGCGTCAGGTTGCCGGCATCGAGCGTCAGGATCCGGTTCATCCGTTGCAGGTTCAGCACCACCTGGCGGCCCGACCCATCGGGCACCGCGCCCACCACCATGCTGGTGTTGCCGCCCTGCGGCACGATGCTGACGCCAGTGTCGGACTGCATCGCTGCGCACAAGCCGACTATCTCCGCCACCTCCGTGGTTGCGGCCGGACGTACCACAGCCAGTGCCGTGCCGCGGCTGCGTTTGCGCCAGTCCTGCTCCCACGCAGCCAGATCGGCGCCGGGGTCATCGTGGGTCAGGACATGGGGGGCACCGACGATGTGTCGCAGGCCATCGAGCAGCGGGCGGATGTGGTCAGGCATGGGGCAGGCAGGCGGAGCAGGCTTCAGGATTCGGCCGCCGCGGAGGGTACGGCGTTGCGCAGTCGCAGCCGCACATGCAGCGCGCAAGCGACGAACAGCGTCACGCACAATACCACCTGGGTCAGGGCCAGCCAGTTGCCGGGCGGCTTGTCGCCCCAGGCGCGCACCACGCCTTCGGTGAAGTAGAGCCAGACCACCAGGCTCACCCATCGGTAGGTGTACATGCGGTTCTTGAGCAGGCCGGCCAGCGGAATACACAGCGGCAGCACCTTGAGCGCCAGCCAGGAGCCACCCGGGCGCAGCGGCGCAAGCCACAATTCCCATGCCAGACCCAGCAGGATCATTGCAACAAGGCTTCCCACAGCCAGGGTTCGGGTGAGGGATACGGTCAAGGTGGAGGCGGAGGTTGCTAGCATTTCAGTACTGCCCGGCTGTTCCGAAGGGACTGACGGCCCCATCGGGGGGCAGCGAACGCATTGAGCGTGGGGGCTGTTTCATCCGGTGGCATCATACCGGCCATGCAATCTCCTCCCTGGCTGCAGTCCTTGCTGGACGACCTGACCCGATTTCCCTGGGCCAACACGGTCCTCACACTGCGCGAGCGATTCCGCGAAGACCGACTCGGACTGACCGCCAGCAGCCTGACCTTCACGACCACAATTGCGCTGGTGCCGCTGTTCACGGTGACGCTGGCGGTCTTCACTGCGTTCCCGATGTTCGGCAAGCTGCAGGTGGTGCTGCAGCGCTGGCTGGTCGACAACCTGGTGCCCGACACGATTGCGCGCCAGGTGCTCGGTTATCTGACCCAGTTCGCCAAGCAGGCCAGCCAGTTGGGCAGTGTAGGCCTGGTGCTCCTGCTCGTGACCGCGCTGGCGTTGATCGTGACCATCGACCGCACACTCAACGGCATCTGGCGGGTGCGGCGCAAACGCCGGCTGGCCCGGCGCGTGCTGGTTTACTGGGCGGCGATCACGCTGGGCCCGCTGGTCCTGGGTGCCAGCATCACGATGACGTCGTATGCGGTGGGCCTGTCGCGCAGCCTGTCTGGTGGCGCGCTCGGCAGCATCGGCTTGCTGCTCGACGCAGCGCAGTTCCTGGTGCTGGCCTTTGGAGCGGCCGCCATGTACCGGTACGTGCCCAACACCCAGGTCAAGTGGTCGCACGCCTGGGCGGGCGGCCTGTTCGCCTCCGTGGCCATGGAGTTGGCCAAGCGGCTGCTGGTGATCTACCTGGCCCAGGTCCCGACCTATTCGGTGGTGTACGGCACTTTCGCCACGGTGCCCATTTTGCTGGTGTGGATCTACCTGGCTTGGGTCATCATCCTGCTGGGCGCGGTCATCGCGGCCTATTTGCCCAGCCTGATGGCGGGTGTGGCCCGGCGTGGCCTGGGCGCCGGTTGGCAGTTCCAGCTGGCGCTGGAGACCTTGCGTCTGCTGCAGCAGGCGCGCGGCCTGCCAAGCCGCGGCCTGACGATGTCGCAGCTGGCCAAGGCGCTGCGCGTGAGCGCGCTGGGTATCGATTCGGCGCTGCTGGCGCTGGTTGAAATGGACTGGGTGG
>CAZADK010000747.1:0-2188 GCA_964483855.1 uncultured Rhodoferax sp. | reverse complement strand
AGCTGGCGTCGCTGCGCGGTGGCGACCACTGGACCGTGAAGACCGTGCACGAGCGACTCGACACCGGCAATGAACCCTGGAACCACTACGCCAAGGCGGCGCGCAGTTTGACGGCTGCGATGGCGACTCTGGGTTACACCTTGGCCGGGCCCAAGTCATCGGCAGCCTCGCGCAGCGGGCGACGTTCCAAGGCCGTAGCGTGAAGCCCGCATCAGGGCCAGGGCGGCTCTCATCACCCACCATTGGCACAGCGCCGAAAAAGGAGTTCCCATGCCCCGCGTGATCTGGAAAGGCGCCATCACCTTCGGGCTCGTCCATGTGCCCGTGGCCCTGTACCCGGCCTCCCAGGAGGTCGGCATCGACTTCGACTGGCTCGACAAGCGCTCGATGGACCCGGTGGGCTACAAGCGCGTGAACAAGCGCACTGGCAAGGAGATCCACGGCGACGACATCGTCAAGGGCATCAAGCAGGACGACGGAGACTATGTGATCCTGGGCGAAGACGAGATCAAGGCCGCGTATCCGAGATCGACGCAGACGATCGAGATCGAATCCTTCGTCAAGGCCAGCGAAATCGCGTTTACGCTACTCGAGACACCGTACTACCTGGAGCCCATCGGCAAGGGCGAGAAGGTCTACGCGCTGCTGCGCGAGTCAATGATCGAGGCAGGCGTCATCGGCATCGCCCGCGTGGTGATGCGCACCAAGGAGCACCTCGCCGCGCTGGTGCCAACGGGCGCTGCGCTGGTCCTCAACACGATCCGCTGGGCTACCGAGATTCGAACACTGGATGAACTCAAACTTCCTGCCGCGGGCAAGACGGCCGCTGGCCTGAAGCCTGCCGAGCTGAAGATGGCTAAGCAGCTCATCGGCGAGATGACGGGTCCTTGGGACGGGCAGGCTTATACCGACAAGTTCAACACGGCCATTCGCGCACTGGTGAGCAAGAAGGTGGCAGCCGGCCAGACCGAAGCCGTCACGCCCCTGGAGGAGACACCCTCCGAAGCGGGCACCAGCAACATCGTCGACCTGACCGAGCTGCTGGCCGCCAGTCTTGCGAAGCGCAAGCCCGGCAGCAGGGCCGAGCGCAGCAAAGGGCATGGCAATGCGCCAGCCCGAAAGCCCGCCGCAAAGGTACCTGCCAAGAAGCGGGCATGACGGGCCGACCCCGCAGGCACAAAGCTGCTGTGTTGGTTTGCGCACAGACCCGGCGCGGCGTCCGAGGCGAAATAGGTGCCTTGTCGCGAGCTGATCGCGACGTGATAGCGACTCCGAGTTGCCGGCGGCTTGCGGCAACGACTCCGAGTGCCTCGCATATGGAAGCAGGATGAAACCACGATGATGAGCTACCTCGCCGCCTATGGCGCCACTGCGGTGGTGATGCTGGCACTGGACCTGCTCTGGCTCGGCGTGATAGCGAAATCTTTCTACCGCGGTGGCATCGGACATCTGATGGCAGACACTCCCAATCTGGTGGCAGCCGGCGCCTTCTACCTGCTGTACCCGGTCGGCGTCCTGCTGTTTGCCGTTGCGCCCGCCGCCTGGTCCGAGGGCCTTGCAGCGCAGGCCGAGGTGCCGTGGTCGCGTGCGGTGATGGCCGGCGCGTTGTTCGGCTTCTTTGCCTATGCCACCTACGACCTGAGCAACCTGGCCACGCTGCGCGGCTGGCCGTTGCGCCTGAGCCTCGTCGATATCGCCTGGGGCACGGCGCTCACCGCCGCTGCAGCCGCCGCGGGCCGATGGGCACTTGGACGAATTGGATGAACGTGTCGCCGCAGTCCGGTCCAGGGCATCGGCTGTGGCGCGGCCGCGCGTTGCAGCCGAATGCCTGCCGGTGCTGGGGTGCCGCGGCACGGCCGGGAGATCGCCAGCCGCAAGCTCGCATTGGCGCAGCGCTCGAGAACGCTTCCCGTTGATCAGGCGGCTGGTCACCGAGTCGAGCTCGGCACCATTGCCACGGCGATGGTCACGGCCGGATGGGTTCGCCTTTCTGCCGAAACACTAGCCGCCCCAGGGCTCGCACCGCCTCTGCCGGGTCCGCCACGGGCAGGTTCGGGATGCCGGTTGAGCTTGACGGCCTGGAGTCCTACGCTCATCGGCGGCTCCTGCTGATCGAATGTCCGCTTGCGTCCGTCGAAGATCACCTCATCCAATTGCGTGCGCAAACCCATGACCCATTTTCCTGGAC
>CAZADK010000746.1:0-2206 GCA_964483855.1 uncultured Rhodoferax sp. | reverse complement strand
CCATGATGTTCTGGATGTTGGTCCGGGTCGCCTTGATCAACTGTTCCACGGGTGTGCAACTGATGGGGAAAAAGCGGATCAGGTGTTCCGGTGGTGGAAGCACATTGATGGCCTTGATGCGTTCGTCGTCAGTCTGGCTGGTGCGGTCCGAGTTGGGGCTGCTGCGCCGCCGCTCGCCGTGGCTGCGATGCTCGGGACCGGACGGCTGCCAGCTGGTGGTCGGGTTTGTCATGGTGGTTCCTGAAACGGGTTTGTCGTCAATCGGGCGCGTCAAAAAACAAAAACCGCCGGGGTTGCCGGCGGTTCTGGAGAAATCTGCTGCGAGTTTTGGAAACTGTCTAGTTCTCCGGCGCGCCGCCGATGCGCGAGAACCAAAGGAATCCAGAGAAAAATCGCACCGATGTCATGTTTTTGACTTTAGCATGAAACAGGTCGGGTCGGGTCGGATCGTTCAGGCGGTGCCGCCGACGGTCAGGCCGTCGATGCGCAGGGTAGGTTGTCCGACACCAACCGGAACACTCTGGCCTTCTTTGCCACAGACGCCAACGCCGCTGTCCAGGCACATGTCGTTGCCGATCATGGTGACGCGTGTCAGCGCATCCGGCCCGTTGCCCACGATGGTGGCCCCTTTGACCGGATACAGGATCTTCCCCTTTTCGACCCAGAACGCCTCGCTGGCCGAGAAGACAAACTTGCCGGAGGTGATGTCGACCTGGCCACCGCCGAAATTAGTGGCGTACAGGCCACGTTGAATGCTGGCAATGATCTCCGCCGGCTCCTTGTCCCCTCCCAGCATATAGGTGTTGGTCATGCGCGGCATCGGAACGTGGGCGTAACTCTCGCGGCGCCCGTTTCCGGTCGGCGCTGCGCCGCTGAGGCGGGCGTTCATCGAGTCCTGGATGTAACCCTTGAGAACCCCGTCCTCGATCAGCACGTTGCGCTGGCTCGCATTGCCTTCATCGTCCACGTTGAGTGAGCCGCGCCGGTCGGGGATGGTGCCGTCGTCGAGCACGGTCACTCCTTTGGCCGCCACGCGTTGCCCGATGCGTCCGCTAAAGGCGCTTGATCCCTTGCGGTTGAAGTCTCCCTCCAGCCCATGGCCGATGGCCTCGTGCAACAACACGCCCGGCCAGCCCGGGCCGAGCACAACCGTCATTTCGCCGGCCGGAACCGGCCGCGACTCCAGATTCGTCAGGGCCGCACCCACCGCTTCATCAACATACCGCGTGATCATGGCATCGTCGAAGTAGGCCAGCCCGAAGCGGCCGCCGCCGCCGGCGCTGCCCATCTCGCGCCGGCCCTTTTGCTCGGCAATTACCGTCAGGCTGAGCCGCACCAGCGGCCGTACATCGGCGGCAATGGTCCCGTCGGCGCGCGCCACCAGCACGACGTCGTATTCGCTGGCCAGTCCGGCCATGACCTGCACCACCCGCGGATCGCGCGAACGGGCCATTTTTTCGACCCGGCCCAGCAGCTCGACCTTGGTGTTGCTATCCAGCGTCGTGATCGGGTCCAGGTCAGGATAGAGGGAACGTGTAGCCGCAAGTTTGCGGCGCGTCAGCCGGGTCTTGGCGCCTTGGGCGGCACTCGAGATGGAGCGCACCGTGCGCGCGGCGTCGAGCAGCGAGGCGTTTGATATGTCATCTGAATACGCAAAGGCAGTTTTCTCCCCGCTGACAGCGCGCACACCCACACCCTGGTCAATGCTGAAGGAGCCGGTTTTCACGATGCCCTCTTCCAGGCTCCAGCCTTCGCTGCGGGTGTATTGGAAGTACAGGTCGGCTTCATCGACCTGGTGCGCCTTGATTTCGGCCAGGGCCCGGGACAGGTGGGATTCGTCCAGGCCGAACGGTGTCAGCAACAGGGCCTTGGCGATGGCCAATCGTTCAATGGTGGGTTCGCGGGAGATCATGCTGCATTTTAACGAGCGCACGATAGACCCTGCTGGCGACTGGCGACAGCCGACTGCGGCCCGGCGCCACCGGCGCACTGGACGGTGCGCGCTTCAACCTGGAAACCGCAGTTGGACGCGCCCGAGTGGGCTGCGATGGGGTCCGCTGGCAAGGCTGAGCGCTGCGGCTCCAGGTGTGCCCGCGCACACCTGGACAGCGCGAAGAAGGCAAGCCTCTGGCTTGACTGCGGCCTGCAAGGTGAGCGCTGCGGCTCCAGGTGTGCCCGCGCACACCTGGACAGCGCGAAGAAGGCA
>CAZADK010000745.1:0-2210 GCA_964483855.1 uncultured Rhodoferax sp. | reverse complement strand
GCTGCCGCAGACGGCGTTGATGGTCAGGGCCGGGGTCTCCTTTGGCACGCCGGCCCTGACCATCAACGCCGTCTGCGGCAGCGGCCTGAAGGCGGTCATGCTGGCGGCGCAGGCGATCCACTTCGGTGACAGCGAGATCGTCGTCGCCGGTGGCCAGGAGAACATGTCCGCCAGCCCGCACGTGCTGCTGGGCAGCCGCGACGGCCAGCGCATGGGCGACTGGAAGATGATCGATTCGATGATCGTCGACGGCCTGTGGGACGTCTACAACCAGTACCACATGGGCATCACGGCGGAAAACGTGGCCCGCAAGTATGGCATCACGCGCGAAGCGCAGGACAAGCTGGCCCTGGCCAGCCAGCAAAAAGCGACTGCAGCCCAGGAAGCGGGACGGTTCAATGACGAGATCGTGTCGGTCAGCATCCCGCAGCGCAAGGGCGATCCGATCGTCTTTTCCGCCGACGAATACATCAACAAGAAGACCAGTGCCGAGGCGCTGGCTGGCCTGCGGCCGGCGTTCGACAAGGCTGGTGGTGTCACCGCCGGCAATGCATCGGGCCTCAACGATGGCGCCGCCGCGGTGATGGTCATGACAGCCAGGAAGGCCGCCTCGCTCGGGCTCAAGCCCATGGGCCGTATCGCCAGTTTCGCCACCAGCGGCCTGGATCCGGCGCTGATGGGCATGGGCCCGGTACCGGCTTCGACGAAGGCGCTTGAACGCGCCGGCTGGAGTGCCAGGGACCTGGACCTGCTGGAGATCAACGAGGCCTTTGCGGCCCAGGCCTGCGCCGTGCACCAGGAGATGGGCTGGGACACCAGCAAGGTCAACGTCAACGGCGGTGCCATTGCGATCGGTCACCCCATCGGCGCGTCCGGATGCCGCATACTGGTGACCCTGCTGCATGAAATGCAGAAACGCGATGCGAAGAAAGGCATCGCATCGCTGTGTATCGGAGGCGGCATGGGTGTTGCGCTGACCATCGAGCGATGAGCGGCGTGTGTACGCAAAACCATTTCAACAAGAGGAGATCAACATGAGTCAAAAGGTTGCATATGTCACTGGCGGCATGGGTGGAATCGGAACCGCCATCTGCCAGCGCCTGCACAAGGAACGCTTCAAGGTCATCGCCGGTTGCGGGCCGACCCGGGACCACGTCAAGTGGATCGCCGAGCAGGCCACGCAGGGCTACACCTTCTACGCGTCGGTGGGTAATGTCGGCGACTGGGATTCCACTGTCGCCGCGTTCGCCAAGTCCAGGACGGAACATGGTTCCATCGACGTGCTGGTGAACAACGCCGGCATCACCAAGGACCGCATGTTCCTGAAGATGACGCGTGAGGACTGGGACGCGGTGATCGAGACCAACCTGAACTCCATGTTCAACGTGACCAAGCAGGTCGTGGCCGACATGGTGGAAAAAGGTTGGGGCCGCATCATCAACATCAGCTCGGTCAATGGCGAGAAAGGCCAGGCCGGGCAGACCAACTACTCCGCGGCCAAGGCGGGCATGCACGGCTTCACGATGGCATTGGCGCAGGAGATGGCCAACAAGGGCGTGACCGTCAACACCGTGAGCCCGGGTTATATCGGCACCGATATGGTCAAGGCGATCCGCGAGGATGTGCTGGCCAAGATCGTCGCCACGATTCCGGTCAAGCGCCTGGGCGAACCGAGCGAGATTGCGTCCATCATCGCCTGGCTGGCCTCCGATGAGGGCGGCTACTCCACCGGTGCCGACTTCTCGGTCAACGGTGGACTGCACATGGGCTGAGAGCCTCGTGGCAGGCCGATGGCCTGCCGGTGCGACGAACACTGGCAAGGATGCCTTGACCATCGCCAGGCGCCGAGCGTGTCGGTGCAGCCGGCAGCCTGGCGCCGGATTACCGCTTTGCCGCGTTGGTTGGCTGGCAGTTGTGGGAGCAGGGCGCGCTGGCGCCGATGCCGCCGAGCAGGTTGCCGCTCACGACGCCGGCCCAGCTGCTTTTTGCCCGAGCGCCGCCGCGCGCACCAGCACCAGCCGGTCGTTGCCGAAATACATGTCGTCGCCGACGAACATCGTTGGCGAGCCGAAACCACCACGGCGCACCAGCTCCTCTGTATGGGCCTTGAGCCGGTCCTTGACCGGTTGAGTGGCAATGCCGTGCAGCAGGTCGCCGGCATCGATGCCGCAGCGTTGGCAGATGGCGGCGATCACAGCGTCCTGGGATAT
>CAZADK010000744.1:0-2219 GCA_964483855.1 uncultured Rhodoferax sp. | reverse complement strand
TGCCTGCTGCTGCTGGGCATCTTCATCGAGCCGCTGCCGGCGATGCTGCTGTCGGCACCGTTATTCCTGCCACTGGCCATGCACTTCAACATGGACATGGTGCACATCGGCGTCGTGATGACCGCCAACCTGGCGATCGCGCTGTATACGCCGCCAGTGGGCGGCACCCTGTTCGTCGCCGCCAAACTGGCCAAGGTCGGTATCGGCGAGATCACCCGGCACCTGTGGCCGCTGATGGCCGCCACCTTTACCGTGGTGCTGCTGATCACCTACATCCCGTGGTTGTCGACCTGGTTCCCGCGCTTCATCCAATCGTTGTAGGTGACCCGGTCAAGGTAAGCCCTGAACGTCGAGTTCGGGATCAAACCCGCCCATGTCGCGGCGCATGTCCTGACGATGAACACCCAAACGGCCGACTGGGTCGAAAGCAAGGAGCTGCACTGCGGCTGGAGCGGGCCGGCCTGCGTGACTGCCAATCAGGTCGGGGATGACGGCTCGACCCAGACCGGCTCGGGCTGGGATGGCGGCTCGGCGGCGCCATCGCCCAGTTGCACCAGATCGCGCAGGCTCATGTCCGCCAACGAAGTGGTTGCCGCCTGCCGCAGCCGGGTGACCAGTCCATCCACGGCGGGCTGCGTTGGCAGGCGCGACGGCGACAGGAAGCCGTCCTCGCCCGCCGCGCGCACCGTCTCGAGCACGTCGGCGACGAGGATACGACCCGGGTCGCGCGCCGGCAGGTAGGTGCACGGCTCCTCGGCCGATGCCACGACAATGCCCTTGCGCTCGAGCGCGTCGAGCACCACCGTCAGCACATGTCCAGGCACCTGCAGTTGCTGGGCGAAGGTCCGCTGCGACGGCGCCGTATCGCCGTGGATGAAGCGCCGGGCCACCAGTTCCATTGCCGACAAGGCCAACCGCTCGCGCATGCGGTTGCTCAGCCGGGGCTCGCCACCCCGCAGATACAGGTATTCCGGGTGCTGAACGTAGAACGCCACGCTGGCGCCGAACAGCAGCACCAGCCAGCTCAGGTAAAGCCAGATCATGAACAGGATCACGATCGCGAAGCTGGCGTAGATCGCCGCATAGTTGTTCGAGCCGGCGATGAAGATGGCGAACAGCCAGCCTGCGGTCTGCCAGGCGATCCCGCCGACCACACCGCCCACCAGGGCCGGCCACAAGCGCACGCGGGCGTTGGGTATGAACCGGTAGACGAAGGTGAAGGCCGCGATGATCAGCAGGTAGGGCAACAGGCGGCTGATTGCCTGGACCAGCTGATCCAGTACGTCGACCGCCATCAGGCCACGCACCATCTCGATGTCCATCACCGCCGCGGTGACGCCAAGCGCCGAGAACACCAGAATCGGGCCGATCATCAGCACCGTCAGATAGCGGGTGAAACGCTCGCCCAGCGGACGCGGGCGAGGTGCGTGCCAGATGTAGTTCAGCGACTCCTCGATCTTCTGGATCAGCGAGATCGACGTGTACAGCAGCAGCACCAGGCCGACCGCGCCGAGCACGCCGACATTCATGTTCTCGATGAAGCCGGTGATGCGCAGCGCGATGTCGTTGCCCTGCTCGCCCAGCGGCGCGAGCAGGTTCAGCAACATGGGCCGGATCTGGTTCGTGACGCCGAACGCCTTGAGCACCGAAAAACTCAGCGCCAGCAATGGCACGATGGACAGCAGTGTGGTGTAGACCAGGCCCATCGCGCGCAGCGTGAGTTGCCCGAAGGCCAGGTCGCGGCCGAGTATCAGAATGGTGCGCGCCAACCGCAGCAGGCCTGTGCGCGCGCCGGTAGGGCCGGCCGGCGCCCAGACCAGCGCCTCGATCCGGTCCATCAGGGAGCCAGCGGGTATTTGCGTCATTTCGCTACGTCGAGTTCCAGCTTCAACGGTACCACGCTCGTCGTGGCATCCGTGACCCGCTGTTTGAGCCCGCCGTGGATAGGCCGAACAGTTGCAGATGCAACGGCGCGATCCGGCTCACGAGGAAAGGCCGGGCCGCCCCCAAGTTTCCTCGCACCTCCTCGGGGGGCCTGGCGAAGCCAGGGCTGGGGGCGCTTGCCAGCGGCTGCTCCAGCTGCTGATCCAGCCATCCGATACGGCCATCGGTCAGCAGCAGTAGCTCCAAACGCACCGGTGGCACGGTGGTACCCTGGGTTGTGTGCTCCGGCGCATCGGATACGAACTGCGCCAGCAGGGCACTGAAGTTGTGGCTGC
>CAZADK010000743.1:0-2226 GCA_964483855.1 uncultured Rhodoferax sp. | reverse complement strand
AAGCGGGCCGGTTGCGCTGAATGCGGTCACGAGCCCGCTATTCGGCTCGGCAGAGGGAAGCGCCAAGGGTCAGGCCTATACCTTCTAGTCGACGGCTACAAGGTATGGGTCTGACCCCACACACAATCGTGGTGAACGCGTCGGGGAAGCCGCGACCTTGGGGATCATATCAAGCGACCCGCACCTCGAGGTGCCGACCAAGCACGCGCGCAGCGGCTTCGATCTGGTCAAGCCGGGATGCGTGGCGCAGGTCAAATAGCCGATCCACCTGTGGCATGTGCCAGCCCAAGCGTCGCGCCAGTTCGGCCTTCTTGATGCCCTGTTCGGTCATGGCTTGGTACACGCCGAGTTTTGCGCCTTCCAAGGCCGATGGGCGCACGATACGCTGCCCACGAAAGCGCTGAGGGTCAGGTCTTCCGTTCACCACGAAAAATAGGCGGAAGTTCTGATGCTGGGTTTCTCGGGCTACGGAGTAACGTGAGGGAAATGGGAGACTTGACCCCGACACGCGGAACCTGCTTCCTGAAGCGCCCACCGCTCTGGATCGCTCGACAGCAAGTCGAAAACAGCAAGCACTTCGGCCCGAAACGAACTCGCGGCCTTGGTGCTTCTTTTCTTGTACCAGTCAAACGCCGTCCCCATATCGCTCATTGCGCTTGGTGATACCGTGACGGTGTAGATCTTCAAAGGGAGTTAAACCAGGCACGAAACTCATCCAATGAAATCGCAGTCGTTCGGCCGGCCCTTATTTCGTCACTTCGCTTTCTTGCTTCGGCTACCCAAGCTTGGGTGATCTCCTCTTCCGGCGCACCATCGCCTTGCAGACTGTCCAGCCGAGACAATGCGACCAACGAGCCCTCCTCTGGGCCAAGTGCCAAAGCATTCAAAAGAATGTGATCTGTACGGGCATTCATGGCTGAGCCTCCTAAGCGGTTTCGTGAGCGACCGGCATTTGACTTTGCGATACAGGCGTGTAGCGCAATGGTGTTCGTTTTATCCAGGGGACGCCGAGGGTCAAGGGCAGCTCTGTTGCCCAGTACGTCGGTGAACCCATACGCGGCCGCGCTGGACCGGTGGTTGGGGATCAGTGATGCGGATCGGCTGACGGTGCTGCCCAATATAGGGCACTGGGGGGTGGGGCGGAGTTGCGGACTTACGCCAGTTCCAGCTCCACTTTGCGACCAGCCCGTGTCGCCAGAGTGATGAGCATGTCAAGGCTGAATTTGTCCCATTTGCCTCGCATCAAATCGCTTACCCGCGACTGCGCAACACCAAATCGCTCTGCAGCTTGTGCTTGCGTCCAGCCCTCCGTCTGCACCATGACGCGCAAACGGGCCATCAAGTCAGCCCTCAGAGCCAGCACAGCCGCATCTCCAGGGGCAAAGCCCAGGTCAACAAATACGTTGCCACTTGATTGCGTTGCCTCGGCGTCGGAAGTTTTCTTCACCATGATTCAAGCTCCTATCAGTTTGTAACGTTTAACAGCTATGTCGATGTCGGCCTTGGGCGTTTTCGGCGTTGTCTTATGGAAACAGTGCAGCACGTAAACCGCATCGGCATGCTTCGCAACATAAATGACGCGCCATGCGCCATGCACCTTGATGCGGATTTCGTATGCGCCGGCACCGACTGTCGGCATGGGTTTGAAGTCGCTCGGCATCGCACCGACTTGCACTTGCCATAGCTCAAAGCCGGCGACCTTCTTTGCTTCCAAGGGAAAAGAAGCAAGGTCCCGTAAACTGCTTCCCATGAACGTCAGTTCTTTCACGAGAGAATTATCAAACTACTTTGATACGGTGGCAAGCGGTATCGGATATTTGGCGCTCGCCTCCAACACTCAAAACCTTGGGTTGCTCCAAGGCGCAGTACCTGGCGCGCCCCTGGAGCGCCCCTGGAGTTCCCGAGCTACGAAATGGCGTAAGTTTCAAGACAGTTTGGTTCAACAAGGCGGCCAAGAAGGATCGGGCCGATATTGACCCCGACGAGCTCGCTGCTTTCAAGCGGCTCGCTCAGGCATACGGTCGGATGACCCCGATGTCGAGTTGTCATCTGCATTGGGTCAGGGTGACTTACAGGAGCTATTTCATGACGAATAAAGTCAAATTCAAAAGTGACGCCTTCGAGGCCATCTACAGCGCTGCGCAGGGGCTGCACCGCGCCGGCACTATCGACACCTCGGTAGACCAGTACGCCGCAACCCTCGGCAAATGGTTTGGCATCAGCGAC
>CAZADK010000742.1:0-2230 GCA_964483855.1 uncultured Rhodoferax sp. | reverse complement strand
AGGCGGCGAGTTGGTAGTCGGCGTCGTTGAAGTTCGGCTCGCCGTGTTCGTCGAGTGCCTGCATGGAGGCGATCTGGCGTTTCACTTCGTCTTCCACCAGCGGATAGACCTCGTCGAGAAAGCCGGGCTCATTGACGGCACGTTTGCGCAGGACGAGGCAGACGGTGCCTTGGACGTAGTTGCCTCGCTTGATGCCTGCCGCTTCGGTCTCGGTGCTGATGGTCCAGGCGGCGGTGGCCTTGAGTCCGGCCGCCCAGAGGATCATGCCGAGGTCGGCCCAGACCGCCGGGTCTTGATGGGTGAACATGACCATCCGCAAGCCATCGTCCGGCATGTGCCGGGTGAGGTTCTTGTATATCTCCACTATCGAGCGGCGGAAGTCCTCGCCATCGCCCCGCACGGCCAGTTCGGCGCGGGCGTCGGGCGTCCATTCCGGGAACGCCTTGGCGAGTTGTTTGTCGTACCACGCGAGGAAGAAGTCGCCGAGTTCGTGGTAGTTCACTGCATCGGCGTAGGGCGGGTCGGTGATCCATAGGTCGCAGGTTTCGCGGAGGTCGCGGGCGTCGACACTAGTTTTTGAATCACCTGCAAGCTTAGGGCTAGTCTCATCCATGATGGCCCAAGAGACGCGGAGGGGTTTGAGTGGACGCCAGCAGTAGTTGAAAAGTGTGTTGAGGGCTTGGTTACTGAAAACGTCCTCGCCTTTGTCGTGAGCTAGGCCTGTGTGCCACCGACACAGCCTTGAGCTCCAATTGGAAAGACGGCCAACTCCAAGAAGCGATGCCGCAACTTCAACGACGTTCGTCGCTACACTTTTCGATTGCTGTCCGAGCAGTCCGATCACCAACAACTGCCTCGCCGTGAACAGATGATGCCAGTGAGTCCAGCCGCGTGTGCGAATCGGCTCGTCGGTTTTGTCGCCATTCTCAGGAATCGCCTTGGACGGAATGAGCCCCTCGCGTTGCCACTCGGCGAAGCGTTCGCGCAGCAGGGTGAGTACCTTCGCTTCGCGGGCCAGGTCGGCGGCATCGGGCGCGGCGTAGCGGCGCTTGCCCTCGGCATCGATCCAGCGGATGCAGTAAAGCCTTTCCTGAAAGACATCGCCGGGGCGCGGCACGACATCGTCATTGGTCCAGCGGCGCAGCCCCTCGGGGCCACGCAGCGCCTCGATCGACCACGAGCGACCGGCATCGAAGGGATCTATCGCACGGCTGTCGGCCACGGTCGCGCCCTTCTTCTCCTTGTAGAGCTTCAGTTCGGCGTCCGACACGACGACGATTGCCGGCTCAAGGCGATCGGAGCCGGCGACGCGACGCCAGCGCGCCACGACCTTGGATTTTTCGCCTACCAGCCAACTCGGAGCGAGCGGAATGAAGTAATCGCAGCCCTCGGGTTTCACCTCCACGCAGTAAAGGTAGGCATCGGCGCGTTCGCCCCGCTCGTTGTGCTCGATGCCCCATTCGGCCACATGGCGGTCGGCAGCTTGCAGTGCTGCAGCCTGCACCCTGATCACCTCCTCTTGCACCGCCTTGCCACCGCCGAGCAGATTGAGGCTGGCCCAAGTGAGCAGACCGGCGACGGGATTGAGATCGGAGCCAAACGCCTCGCAGCCAATGCGGGCCGCCTCGAACGGAATGGAGCCGCCGCCGCAGAAGCTGTCGCCGACGCGGGGTGTGTGGCCGAAGGTGCGCTGGCCAAGTTGTTCGATCAGCTCCGGCAGGTTGGTCGCCGTGGTGCCGAGGTGCGAATTGATCTCCGCCCAGGCCGCCTCCGTCGGACCGGTGACATTCTCAGGGCGTTCGCACTGAGCGATACGCTCGGCATACGGCAGGGTATCGAAGGCGGCATGATTGGTTTTGCGCTGCATGGCAGGCTTGCAACGTTCCCAGGTGCCAGCGTCGTCCATGGTGAGGATCTTGAGATAGATCTCGCGGTCCTTCTTTGCGTCGCCAGACGCAGGCATGAGCATGCCGAGGATAGATGCACGAACAAGAATGAGCGGCTTCCGTCCCCACCATTTCCCCAGGCGGGTAAGGGTCTGGCCGTTGTTTGCTTTTCGCTCCTTGTACGACTCGGCAGAAAGGCGGGCGATGGGGAACTGGGTCTCGATGAAAGCGGGCATGTGGGCGGGCGGCACTTTCAGAGCGAGAGAGAAAGCTGGGAATGGCCCAGCAGCTCGCGGCGCGCGCGGGGCGACAAGCCCTCCCCCTTGACGAACGGGTTGTCGGCA
>CAZADK010000741.1:0-2234 GCA_964483855.1 uncultured Rhodoferax sp. | reverse complement strand
GGCATGTCCCAGCGATCGGGCGCCGGCCACCGCACGCCGATGGTCTTCCAGCACTTTGTCATGCAGCGCGCTGAGTTGGTCGAGAAACAAGGTGATCGGCTCCTGCGGATAACGGATCAGCAACAGGCCCTCGTGCAGCCGCGCCAGCAAGCGCGGAATCATCCGCACCAGGCGTGCATAGTCCTGCCGCACCTGGCGCAATTGCACGCTCCAGACCAGGTCATCGACCAACGCCAGGTAACCGCGCGGATCGTCTTGCTTGCCACCGTCCTGTGTGTCCCCGGCACGTTTTCCCTCGTCCTGCAGACGGGTTTCGGCCAGCACCTGAGCCCAGGGCCCGCGCAAAAAGCTGGCAACCACCTCGGGCAGCTCAAGCGATCGGAAACGCTCCATCATTGCATCCGAGAAACGCTGCGCCAGCAGCAGCCGCTGCTGCATGTGTTCCCGCGAGCGCTGCTCCTGCGCTCGGCGCTCGCGCCGCGCGGCGTCGCGCGCGTCCCACGCACGCTCGAGCGTCGTGAGCGTCCGCGCGTACGACGCTGCGTCGCCCGCGCTGCTCGACAAGGCATTGACCGCGTCCGACACGCAGGATGCGAAATCTGCAATGGCCTCGTCGTCCTCGGCCCGGTAGGCCAGGCTGCGCTGCACCACACGGTCCAGCAACTGGCGCGCCGCATGGCGCCGGTCGATGAAAAATCGTGGATCGGAGCGGGCCAATTGCAGCAGTGCAGGCTCGAGTGAACGCAGCTGCATGCGCACCGGCAACAGCAGCCGCTCGTCATTGACCAGCTGGTCGATCATCAGCCCGACTACCTCTTCGCCCAGCATGCGCCCGATCTGCTGATTTTGCTCGCGTGAGCGGTTCTGCCCGATGGCGCCGCCAGCCCTGGCCTGCGACGCTCCCATGGCCAGCTGGCGCACGGATCGTTCGGCCAGCCGCTGCATCATCGGCTCGACCATCTTGAGGTCCTGCAAGGCCACCAGCGCGCCCGGCACGGTGTGGCTGAAGTCTTGCGTCGCGCCAAGTTCGACCCGCGCATGCGGCTCACCACCGAGCAGGCGCCGCAATTTCTCGAGCGTCTGCATCGTGCGCTCGACCTCGCTTTGTGGCTTGCGGGCCCGTGCCGCGGCCGCGTCACCGGAATGGTTCGGTGCCGGATCGACCGGGCGCACACCCTGCGAGCGCATCCATTCGCAGGCCTCGCGGTAGAGCTGGCGCAAGCCAGCTCCCAGCGCGATCGCGCTGGGCCGCAGCAGATCCATGCGTACATCTTCCTGCGGAATCCAGGCGGCGAGGGTTTCGAGCAGCGCCCGCACGAAGGTCTCGGGCTTGAGCGGATTGAGTGCTGCCTGCACCGTGCTCCAGCCCAGCAAAGCGCTGACCAGGGCATCGAACTGCGGCAGCACGTCGTCGGTCGCGCGGATGACTTCCTGGCGCGCCAGCGCCAGTTCGATATGGACCTCGATCTCCCGGATGTCGAAGAAACGCAGGTCCTCGAAACGCACGGCATGGTACTGTGCCAGGTCCTTGCCGCTGCTGTGGAAAACCAGACGGCGCAGTTCGGCATCCAATGTCGCACGTACGGCCCTGGACTCGGCGAGCAGGACCTTGATGGCCGCTTGCGCAGCCTCGGTCGGCGCCTGCGTCGGCGTATCGTTGCCCTTGTCGTCCGTGAGGCGGGCGAGCGCGGCCAGCACGTCGTCGGCCAGTCCGTTGGATTGGTCCAGCACCAGTTCCAGGCAGTCGGACAAGGTGGGGCGCATGGGCGAGGCGTTGCTGGCCACGCCAATTCGCCTCAACCGGTATTTGCTCATCAAGCGCCTTTGTGTTGCCGCGTTAACTGGAAAAGGGACTGCCTGGGCGAGTGAACCCCCGCTCGCCCCGACCCATTGTCATTCTGATCATCAATGGTCCCACATGGCAAGGGCCGACACCCGAAGTTCGACGATTTTTGTGCGTGTCGACCCCACAATCGGGGGGTGCCCGGCCATCCGTGCGACAATTCCTCCCGTTGCAGGCCTCCAGCTGCCTGCCATACCAGCACTTGCTGGGGACCACGCGACTTGCCTGCGTCCCGCCTCTTTACTCTGTCTTCCCTTGACTGGACCGGCATCCCGATGCCGGCTCGGGTCGACTTGCCAAGCGCCCAGGACGGGTGCATCCATATGAACTTTGAAGAACTGAAACTGGCTCCGGCCATTGTCAAGGCCGTGCGCGAGCAAGGTTACGAAAC
>CAZADK010000740.1:0-2234 GCA_964483855.1 uncultured Rhodoferax sp. | reverse complement strand
ACCCCATCACCGGAGTGGAAACCATGTCACCGTGGATGTACCCGATCATCTATGTGCGCGGCTACGCGATGAGTGAGGGTGAGCGCGACGAAACCACCGCCGATCCGTTCTGCGGCTTCAACTTTGGGTCCACCGTCTACCGCGCGACGGTCGACAAGGCCGCGCCGGCCCGCAAGTTCGTGTTCGAGTCACCAGTGGTGCGGCTCTCGTCAGATTTCGGCTATCGGCATGTCTACCAGAACGGCCTCGACATCGTCGACGCCGACTGGCAGCCGCCGCCCGACGCGCAAGGTAAAGACACTGTCGGCATCCCGGCCCAATCGGTAATCATTTATCGGTACTACGACTCCGGCTCCGGGCTGCTCGGCAATGGCAAGGCGCGCGACATTGAGACTTACGCCAAGGGCCTGAACGAATTGATCTTGCGCATCAAGACGCTTGTCGGCGAGCGCGAGGGTTCGAGCTTCGATGGCGACGTCTTCCGATGCTACCTTGTCGCCCATTCGATGGGGGGGCTAGTCGTTCGCGCCTTCCTGCAGAACCCGAAGTTCGGCGACGGCGAGGCGCGCCGCTGTGTCGACAAGGTTTTCACGTACGCCACCCCCCACAACGGCATCGACCTGGGTGGCATCAACGTGCCGAGCTGGCTGACGCTAAACGAGATGAATACCTTCAACCGCGAGGAAATGGCCAAGTACCTAGGGATGGAATCGATCGCCGAACGCAAGGGGCGCGTCGACTTCATGCCCGAGTCGGCGTTTCCGCTCGAGCGCTTCTTCTGCATGGTCGGCACCAACCGCGGCGACTACGAGGTAGGGCGAGGGCTCTCGCGCACGTTCGCCGGTCACGGCAGCGACGGACTGGTGCGCGTCGAGAACGCGTCGGTCTGGGGCGTGAAAGGCAAGACTGTCAAGGTCACGCAGCCAGCTGCTACGGCCTACACCTTCCGCTCGCACTCGGGCTTCTTCGGTATCGTCAATTCGGAGGAGGCCTACCAGAACCTGGTGCGCTTCCTATTCGGCGACGTACGGGTCGACATATGGTTCGACGTCGATTCGGTTTTGCTTCCAGACGCGCTGCTCGACAAGGCCCGTGACGTCGAAGCGCTTTATCAGTTCGAAATCATGGCATCGCCGCGCGGCAAGCGCTGGTATCTCACGCGCCGGGTCAGTGAGGAGGACTCCTGCGCCTGCCGCACTCACGAGCAGTTGACGACCGCAGGGCCGAACGCCGACAAAAGTATTTACATGTCGACCGTGTTCCTCGCCAATCGCTCTCGCGTCAATCAGGCGCGACCGGGGCTTGCGTACGCCATGACCTTCGGGGTCAAGGTGCCTGACTACCAGATCAAGAAGATGTTTTGGGCAGACGGCCACTTCGAAGGCCGCTACCTGTTCCAGGACACACTGCTGATCAACATGGTGCCGCCAGCGCAATCCAACGAGGACTGGTTGGTTGAGTACGCTTGGCAATCGAAGCACTCCGGGCCGCCAACCGAACGGGTGCCGCTGTCGAAGCTGAGGAAGGACAAGCTCGAGTTGCTGATCCCGGTAGAGACGTCACAAAGGCCCGGCATCGCGGGGAAGATTCGATTGATCGCGAGCGAATGGAACGCCGCTGCCTGAGCCTTGCAGGCGGGACGGCGAGTGGTGCTACAGGGGTCGGAACAACGCCTTGGAGATTGGTCCTGCACGGTGCACCGTCCCGCCGGCATCTTGACCCAGGAGGCGCGGCCGCCCGCGCAGCGTTGACTGGCATAATCGCCGGAATAATCAGGAGGTTGTCCATTCGTGACCGCAGAGCAGAACCATCTCGTCGCTTTTGTCTGCCTACATTTTCTCGGACTAGTGTTCACAATGAGCGTTGGCTACTTGGCCGCACTCGGGCTGGCCGACCTGAGCGCCAAGAGGTATTCGACAATTGGCCGACGCGGTGAGGTGGCCGCGTTTCTGGCGGTTTTTGCAGCCTTTGGGGGATCGCTTTGCGTCGGAATCGTGCTGTTCGGACTCGAACAGCTGTTCGCGGGACCTGGTTACGGTGAGTTTTTGGACGCTTGTCTATTGAATCATTGGCTGGTGAGCATTTTTCCGGCGTACGCTGCTTTTCTCCGTCATGGCTATGTCGCTGATTGGCTTGATCGCACGTTCTCAAGACTGGTAGTGCCATGACCAAGTGTTCAAAGGTACGCGGATTTAGCCTTGTCGAAATCGCCATCGTGATGGTTATTCTTGGGC
>CAZADK010000739.1:0-2238 GCA_964483855.1 uncultured Rhodoferax sp. | reverse complement strand
CTTCAGATCGAGGTGCTGCGCTGGCACCTCGCCGATCTGCTGCCCAACCCGCATGATCGGGTTGAGCGAGGTCATCGGCTCCTGGAAAATCATGGCTATGTCCTTGCCGCGCAGTGCGCGCATCTGCGGGGCACGCAGGGTCAGCAAGTCCTGGCCCTGCAAGCGGATCTGCCCAGCGCGTACTGCGATCGACTCCGGCAGGAGGCCCATGATGGACAGCGCCAGCATGCTTTTGCCGGAGCCAGACTCGCCTACGACGCCTAGCACCTCGCCGCTGCTCAGGAACAGATCGACACTGCTGAGGATCTCGGGTCCGTGCTTTCCCAGTGCAGTGGTGAGCTGGCAGATTTCCAGCATGGGGGCAGATGCAGCACTCATCGGTTCACCACCATGCGCGGGTCCAGCACATCGCGCAGACCATCACCCAGCAGGTTCAACCCCAGCACGCATGCCACGATGGCCAGACCGGGCGCGACCGTGATCCAGGGGGCGGCGATGATGAAGTCGCGACCATTGGCGATGATGGCACCAAACGTGGGCGCCGGCGGCGGCGGGCCGACGCCGATATAGGACAACACGGCTTCGGCGAGGATGGCTACCGCAAACACATAGGTCATGCGCACCACCAGCGGTGCCATGGCGTTGGCCATCACATGGCGCAACAGTATGCGTGCGTGGCCCGCGCCCAGCGCCCGCGCGGCCTCGACATACTCCATCTCACGCACCACCATCACCGAGGCCCGCACGATGCGCGCAGTGTGCGGGGTTGCCGCAATGGCCAGCGCAATGATCACGTTGGTGACCGAGGCCCCCAGCACCGAGCTGATGGCAATGGCGAGGATGATGGACGGGAAGGCCATGAAGGCATCCATCAGCCGCATGATCACGCCGTCAGTGCGGCGAAAATAGCCTGCGGTGGCACCGATGATCACGCCCGCCGCGCCCGTCAGCAGGGCCACCATGAAACCGATCTGCAACGAAATACGCGCACCGTGCAGCACGCGCGACAGGATGTCGCGCCCGAAGTGGTCAGTGCCCATCCAGTGCTGCAGATTCGGTGCCAGCATGCGTTCGCGGAAGTTGCCCTTGAGCGGGTCGTACGGTGCCACCACGTTGGCCAGTAACGCCAGCAGCGCGATCAGACCGACCAGCACCAGGCCGATCACGAAGGAGCGGTTGCCAAACAGCCTGCGCACAAACGACTTGCGCCCCGGTGCGGCCGACGGCGCTGCGTTTGGCGCTGCCTGCACGGTGGTGGTGGCGCTCATTCCAGACGCACCCGTGGATCGATCACCGCGTACAACAGGTCGACCCCAATATTGACCATGAGGTAGATCAGCGCCAGGAACAGCAACCCACCCTGGATCACCGGAAAATCGCGCGACAACACGGCACCGATGATCAGCCGCCCCATGCCCGGGATCGAGAACACCTGCTCGATCACGACTGCGCCGCCGAGCAGACCGCCCACCATGATGCCCATGACGGTGACGATCGGTACCATGGCATTGACCAGGCCGTGGCGCACCACCACGTAAGACTCGGGGAGCCCCTTGGCACGCGCGGTGCGCACGAAATCCTGGCCGAGCACTTCGAGCATGCTGGAGCGCGTCATGCGGGCCACAAAGCCCATCTGCACGCATGCCAGTGTGAAGGTGGGCAGGGCAATGTGGCGCGCCCATTCCCAGGGGTTGGTGAAGAAGGGCACGTAATCGCCCGGCGGAAAGATCGGCACCAGCACGGCCACCACCCAGATCAGCACCAGACCGAGCCAGAACTCGGGGATCGACAGACCCAGCAGTGCCAGCGTCATCATGCCCTGGTCGGCCGCCTTGCCATGGCGCACAGCCGCCACCACGCCCGCTGCCACACCGATCAGCACCGCAAAGAAGAAGGCCAGCATGGTGAGCGACAGCGTGACCGGCAGCCGCTCCAGGATGGCGCTGGTCACGCTGCGGTTGAGCAACAGCGACGTGCCGAGGTCGCCCTGCAGCAAGCGCATGTACCACTCGCCCATGCGCACCAGAAACGGCCGGTCGAGGCCCAGTTCACGTCGCACGCGCTCCAGCGCCTCGGCGGTGGCACTGGCGTCCAGGAACATGGAAGCCGGATCACCCGGCACCAGCCACAACAGGCCGAAGGTGATCAGGGAAACCAGAAACAGGACCGGGATCGATGCGAGAAGGCGACGAACGATGAAACGACCCATTGTGCTTCTTCAACAATCGTGTTGAGCGC
>CAZADK010000738.1:0-2238 GCA_964483855.1 uncultured Rhodoferax sp. | reverse complement strand
TTGTCGATACTCTATTCCCTGACCCTGAAATATGTATGTAGGACATTGCCGCTTATATTGGGCGGTGCATTCTGTCAGACAGCAGAGACTGATACGCAGGTTCATTGCAAGGGCCGGTCGCGTTGATTCTCCGTGGTGATTCATGTACAACCAATGGGTTACCAACGTCGATGAAGGAGACACCAGTGTTCAAGCCGGTGAAAGCGGTTCCCCAACAAGATGCAATTGACCACGCATCGCAGGAGAAGTCCGGCGTCAACGTGACGGCGACGTTCTGCTTTGTCGACATTGCCGGATACACGGCGTTGACGGATACGCATGGCGAATTTGCCGCGGCCGACCTGGTGGAGGATTTCACCCGGATGATCCGCCTGGCTGTAGCCTCGCACGGGCAGGTGCAGGAACTAGCCGGCGACAACGCGTTCCTCGTGTTTCCGGACCCGGCCAGCGCGATCGAGGCGATCGGTAAACTGTACCGCGACGTCGCCGGAATCTGGGACTTCCCGGCGCTGAGAACCGGGCTGCACCACGGGCCGGCGCCGTATCGCGCGAACCGATATTTTGGAACCACCATCAACATGGCGGCGCGTACAGCGGCGCAGGCCGCAAGCGGCGAAATTTTGTGCACGGCACCGGTGGCCGAGTCACTGGCCGGGTTGGAGAATCCGACGTTCACGATCGACCCCGTCGGGACGGTCAAGCTCAAGAATCTGCCGCAGGAAGTTGCGTTGTATTCGGTGAACCTGCTCGGGGTCAAAGGTCAACGTGTCATCGACCCGGTTTGCCAGATGCAGGTCGACAAGAAGACCGCAGCAGCCGATCATGAGTTCGAAGGACGGCGCTACTGGTTCTGCTCCGCAGGATGCTCCGAGCGGTTCGCGCACAATCCATCAGATTTTGTCTGAGTCCGGCTTGATCCATGGTTGAACCAGCATGCGGTCCAGGCGCAACCATTTGGGATCCCGGAACTGCGGCAGGCCGATACGCATGTTGGCATGGCCATCGCGCGGTTGTGCCCGATACGTGCCAAACCAACGGTCCCACCAAGGCAGGTTGAATCCGAAATTGGAGTTGGTCTCCAGCGGCAGGACAGAGTGGTGAACCCGGTGCATGTCCGGTGTCACGACCCACAGGCGCAGTACGCGGTCCACTTTCCCGGGCAGTCGCACATTGGCATGGTTGAAGATGGACGTGGCATTGAGCACGATCTCAAACACCAGAACGGACCATGCCGGAGCGCCCAACGCAGCGATAACGGCGAACTTGAGCAGCATCGACAACCCGATCTCGAGCGGATGGAAACGCAGACCATTGGTCAGGTCGAATTCCGTGTCGGCATGATGCATGCGATGCAAGCGCCAGAACACCGGCACCGCGTGGAACAGGCGATGCTGCAGGTAGATCGCCAGGTCCAGCAGCACGAAGGCTGCAATCACAGCCAGCCAGGATGGCAATGCCACGATGTTCAGAAGGCCGTATCCCTGCTGCGCGACGTTGTCAGCCCAGGCCACCGCGGTCAGCGGGAACACCGTGCGCACCAGCACCGTGTTCAGTGCAACGATGCCCAGATTGGAGGGCCAGCGCGATGATCGGCCGCTCACCTGGGAACGTCTCGGCGCAAAAACTTCCCACGCGGCCATGGCAACAAATACGGACACAAAGGCCGCGGGTCGAGCCAGGGCTTCCAGTGCGGCATCAACTGCCATGGCGGTGCCTTTGGTGGAGGAGAATACAGGTCGCCCTTACGGGGCCGATGCAGGGTCCGCCACTGTGACGATGCAGCGCACCGGCGGCACCACGCAGGTTATTTCTTCGCTGGCTCGAGCGACAACACCGTCATGGCGCCATTCGCATTCTCTACCGTGAACTGCACCTTGTCGCCGACCTTGACCTTTTCAAGCAGGGCTGCGTCCTTGACCTGGAACACCATGGTCATGGGCGGCATGTCGAGGTTCTTGATCTCGCCATGCTTGAGCGTGATCTTCTTGGCGGCGATGTCGATCTTGCGCACTTCGCCGTCGGCCATGGGCATGGCAGCCATGGCGGTGGCGCAGAAGGTCAGAAGCAAGGTGGCGAGGAGTTGAGTGGTTTTCATGGTGTTTCCTTGGGGTGACTTTTTGAAAGCGATTGGCAGGCAGACAAATCCATGCGGCTGCCTGCCGTGGATTTACTTGGCGGCGACGGTGATCTTGCCCACCATGCCGCCCTGGTAGTGGCCCGCGATCAGGCAGGCGAAAT
>CAZADK010000737.1:0-2244 GCA_964483855.1 uncultured Rhodoferax sp. | reverse complement strand
CCCTTACAAGGCGTAGGTCGGCGGTTCGAGCCCGTCAGGACCCACCACAACGGACAAAGGCGAACACGATGTTCGCCTTTTTTCTTGATCCGGCCCGCCCACGCATGTCGCGTCGGCGGACAGGATCGGTATTCATGGAGTAAGAGCGCATGTTCGATTTTGTTCGCAAGCACACCAAGGTACTGATGTTCCTGATGTTTTTGCTGATCATTCCGGCCTTCGTGCTGGTGGGTGTCGATGGATACAACCGGTTCAATAGCAACGATACCAAGGTGGCCTCGGTGGCCGGGCGCGACATCATGCAGTCCGAGTGGGACTTCGCGCATCGCAACGAGTCTGACCGTTTGCGTGCGTCGATGCCCGGCATAGATCCCAAGCTGCTGGAGTCGCCGACGGCGCGGTATGCCACGCTTGAGCGACTGGTGCGGGAGCGCGTGCTGGCCGAGGCCTCCAACAAGGCGGGCCTGAACACCAGCGATGTTCGCCTGGCGCAGGAGTTGCAGCGCAATCCGACCATTGCCGCTTTGCGCGGCCCGGACGGCAAGCTCGACATGGAGCGTTATCGCCAGCTGGCGGCAAGCCAGGGCCTGACGCCCGAGGGGTTCGAGGCCCGCGTGCGACGGGACCTGTCGCTGCGCCAGGTCGAGGCCGGTGTGCTGGCCACCGGGTTCACGCCACAGACCATTTCCGATGTGGCGCTCGGAGCGTTCTTTGAAAAGCGCGAAGTGCAGCTGGCGCGTTTCGCGGCCAGCGACTATTTGTCCAAGGTTGCTCCGACCGACGCCGAGATCGAGACGTATTACAAGGGCAATCCGCAGCAGTTCCAGGCGCCAGAGTCGATCGCCGTCGAATACGTCGTGCTGGATCTGGACACGATGAAGAAGGCGATGGCCATCAACGAACAAGACCTGCAGTCGTATTACGACCAGAACGTGGAACGCCTCAGTGGCAAGGAGGAGCGGCGCGCGAGCCACATCTTGATCGTCGCTTCGAAGGATGCGCCGGCCGCCGAGCGCGACAAGGCCAAGGCCCGCGCCCAGGAACTACTGGCCGAGGTGCGCAAGAACCCTGCGCAGTTCGCCGATATCGCAAAGAAGAACTCGCAGGATCCGGGTTCGGCGCAGGCTGGTGGCGACCTGGACTTCTTCGCCCGTGGCGCCATGGTCAAGCCGTTCGAGGATGCGGCGTATGCGATGAAGAAGGGCGAAGTCAGCGATCTGGTCGAGTCCGACTTCGGCTACCACATCATCCAGCTCACCGACGTGAAGGCACCCAAGCCGCGCAGCTTCGACGAATTGCGTCCCGGCATCGAGGCTGACCTCAAGACGCAGCAGGCGCAGCGCAAGTTTTCGGAGGCAGCCGAGTCCTTTACCAACTCCGTCTACGAGCAGTCGGACAGCCTCAAGCCGGTGGCAGACAAACTCAAGCTCGAGATCAGGACGGCCAGTGACGTGCAGCGTAATCCGGCAAGCGGAGCCCAAGGGCCGCTGGCGAACGCGAAGTTTCTGGGGGCCCTGTTCGGCGATGAAGCGGTCAAGCGCAAGCGCAATACCGAAGCCGTCGAAACCGGCTCGAACCAGCTCGCCTCCGGCCGGGTGGTGTCTTACGCGCCAGCCCGCACGCTGCCGCTGGCCGAGGTTCGTGCGACAGTTCGCGACAAGCTGATTGCAACCCGCGCTGCGGAACTAGCCCGCAAGGACGGGGAAGCACGGCTGGTGGAGTGGAAGGGCAATCCGGCGCAGGTGACGGCGTCGGCCGTCGTTGTCTCGCGCGATCAGCCCCAGGGAACGGCGCCCAAGGTGCTCGACGCGGCGTTGCGCGCTGATCCGACTGCTTTGCCGGTGCAGGTGGGTGTCGATCTTGGCGCAGACGGATATGCCGTGCTCAACGTCAAGCGCATCGTCAGCCGCACCGCCCCCGACGATGCGGCTGCCAGGCAGGCGCAGACGCAGGTCGCCCAGCTTTGGGCAGCGGCCGAGAACCAGGCGTATTACGAGATCCTGAAGGAGCGCTTCAAGGTACGTATCAGCGTGCCGCGGCCTGGCGCGACCGCTGCGCCATGAACACGCCGCCCTGCCGCGAATGCGGGGCTATAATCGCGACCCTACGGTGGCTGTAGCTCAGTTGGTAGAGTCCAGGATTGTGATTCCTGTTGTCGTGGGTTCGAGCCCCATCAGCCACCCCACCCGATACCGCGCCAGCCTTAGTGCTGGCGCTCTCGTTTGTGTAGAGAACAATGTTTTC
>CAZADK010000736.1:0-2247 GCA_964483855.1 uncultured Rhodoferax sp. | reverse complement strand
ATGGGCCGGTGGCGTCGAATCCGAACAACGCGCCCATGATCGGCCAGAACGCGTTGCGCGAATGGGCGTAATACTGCTGCGCCTGCAGCGATGCGACGCCAGGCATGCTGCCCAGCACCAGCACGCGAGCGTCGCTGCCGCTGATCGGGGGGAAACCCCACACCCGCGCGGCGTCTCGCTCGTCTGCATGAGCTTGAACCTGCACGTCACGACGCACCATCACCGCATTGTCGCGCGCCAGCGCGTGAACCACAGCAGGCCCAGCGAACTGCCGGCGATCAGCACCGCGCCGACCACGGTGCTGGCTGCCACCCGCTCGCCGAACAGCACATATCCCAGCACCGCGGCAAATACCAGCCGCGTATAGGTGAACGGCGCCAACGCAGAAGCCTCGCTGCGCCGATAGGCCTCGACCATCAGCCAGGCACCCAGGGTTCCGCTCACGCCCATCAGCCATAACAACGACCACAGGCGCGTATCGAGCGCCAACCAGTCGAGCAAAGCTTGCGGAATGGCCGACAGGAACACCACCAGCGCCATGTAGAACATGATGGTCTCGGTACGGTCGGTGAACGACAAGGACCGGGTCATCAGCAACATGACCGCACCCATCACCGCGCTGGCCAGTCCATACAACACATGCCAGTCCATCGATTGCGGCGTGAACAGCCGCGCCGCGATCAGCACGCCGACGAAACCCACCAGCGTGGCCAGCAGTTGCGGCCGAGTCACCCGCTCGCGCAACATCGGCCACACCAACAGCAACACGAACAACTGGGATGAAAACGTCAGCGTCGTTGCCAGCGGCAGGCTCAGCGTCTTGAAGCTCATGTAGTAACACCACCACGACACGGCCGCCAGGCCGCCGCGCCACAGGTGCTGCGGCAAACGCCGTGTGCGTAGCGCGATCCCGATGCCGCCGGTGCGCAGCAGGCACGGCACCAGCACCAGCAGCAGTTGCGTGCCGGATCGAAACAGCAGGATCTGCCCCTGGCTGACGCCGTCGGCCAGCAGGCGCACGCACACCGACTCCAGCGTGGCCATGATGGCGGACGCGACCACCATGGCCGAGGCCACGGTACCGACGCTCCAGCCTCTCACGCGCTCAGTCGAACGGCGGCGAGCGGTACAAGGTACGGCCCGCCACGCGCAGTTCGGTGTCGACCTGGTAACGCCGCACCGCTGCCGCGTTGATCGCAATGCCCAGCCCCGGCGCGTCCGGCGCGCGGACGCAACCCTGCGCATCGCGCTCGATGTGGTTGCCGGTCAGTTCCACCGCCAGCGCCTTGGGCGCGGCCGGGTATTCGCAGATGGTGTGTTCGCGCAACCCGGCGAACGGCTGCAACGACGCGCTCAGCGCCAGGTGCGAGGTGAAGGTGTGGTTGACATAGGTGACCCCCTTGGCCACAGCGTGATCCGCGACCTGCTTGGCCGGGCCGATGCCGCCGATGCGACCACAGTCGATCTGTACGTAACCGATGCCCCCGTAGTCGATCAGGTGTCGCGCCATCGAGAAGTTGTGCGCGCCCTCGCCGCCGGCGAGTCGCACCGTGGTGCACCGGCGCGCCAGCGCGCCGTATTCCTCCAGGGCGCTGGAATGGAACGGCTCCTCCAGCCAGGTCGCCCGCGCCGCCTCCAGTGCCGGCAGACGCGCAGCCGCACGTTCCACATCGTCGATGAAGATCTGCCCGACATCGACCAGCAGGATGCCGTCCGCTCCGATCGCCTCGCGCGCCGCCACGAAGTGCTCCGCGTCTCGATCGGCGCTGCCGCGCCCGATCGGCCCCCAGCCGAACTTGACCGCGCGGAAACCGCGCGCCATCGCGTCGCGTGCGCGCTCCAGCGTCTGCTGCGCATCGTCGCCGAACAACAGCGACGCATACGGTGTCTTGCTGTGGTTGTGGGTATAACCCAGCAGTTTCCAGACCGGCTCGCCACGCGCCTTGCCCAGGATGTCCCACAAGGCCATCTCGATACCCGAGAAGGTGTGGGCAGCCTGCAGCACGTCCATGCTGTTGTAGGCCACGTCGGCGGCGATGGCCGCGATGTCGCCTACGTCGTTGAGTTCGCGCCCCAGCACCGAAGCGCTGACCGGCTGGCAGGCGCCGTGCGAATGCGGGCATACGAACGCGGCGATCGACGGCAACGGCGCCGCCTCGCATTCGCCGTAACCGACATGGCCACCGGCCTGCACCCGCACCAGCAGCGCGTCCTGGCTGCCATCGGCCTCCAGCGTGACCTCGGGCA
>CAZADK010000735.1:0-2270 GCA_964483855.1 uncultured Rhodoferax sp. | reverse complement strand
AATCCATGATGGTCCACACGTCGATGCGTTCGCCGTTCGGTCCGACCGGCTGGTTCGTGTTCTGGAAGAAATATACCGTCTCGCCCGGCGTGTAGCCTCCGTTCACCGGCACCGCGATCTGGATCGGCGCGGTCAGGTTGCCGCCGTCGACCTCGAGGTCAAACGCGCCCAGGTAGTTGAACGTGGTCTCGCCGGTTTCCTGGTTGCTGGGCAGGGCCAGTGACAGGTCGTCCTCGAGCACGGTCGTGACCTTGACCGTGGCGGGAGCGTCGAGGCCGCCGGCGCCGATGGCCACCATCACGCCCTCGGCATTGGTGATGATGCCACCCTGCGTGTCGAGCGCAGCCTCACCGTCGGTGCTCACCGGTGGCTGTACCTGGGCCAGGATGACCTCTTCGCCGTAGCCGTGGATCACTGTCACGCTGGTGCTGCCCTCGCCCGCCGCCTCGATCAGGCCGTTCTCGCCGACCGTGACGACGTCGGTATTGCCGGAGATGTACAGCGTGCCGTCGGTGGCCTCGCTGATGTAGATGCGACCGGTCTCGCCCAGGCTTACGACGATCTGGCGGGTACCGCCATCGGGCAGGATGGTCACGGTGTCCGGATAGGCGTCGATGCCGTACAACCAGGACGTGTGCAAGCGGGTGTCGTTGACGTCGGGCTTGCCCACGCCGATCACGGTCGCGGCGGTGACCGCGCCGCGCGTGGCCAGCAACACGCTGTGTCCTTCGGCTAGCGCGGTGAGCAGGCCCTGCTCGCTGATGGTGGCGATGTCCGGATGCAGTGTCATCACGTCGACATAGTCGAACGGCAGCAACACGTCCTGCTGATCGGCGAAGTCGCCGATGACCTGGATCGTGCGGGTGCTGCCGACTTCACCGAGCAGCCGGCGTGCATCGAAGTCCAGGCTGAGCAAGGGCGCGTCGCTGACGGTGACGGCCAGCGTGGCCACCGGCGAGGCGTTGAAGCCGTCGTCGGCGCTGAGCTGCACTTCGGCGTTGCCGCTGAAGCCGGCGTCCGGCGTGAAGATGGCGTAACGACCATCGGCCGACAACGTCGTGGTGCCGTTGTTGCTCGAGACGATGCGGTAGAACACCGGGTCGCCGTCCGGGTCGGCGGCGACATCGTCCAGCGCGATGCGCACCCGCAGGTCCTCGTGGGTGAATACGTCGGGCAGGTCGGCCGCCAGCTGCGGGCCGACGTTCATCGTGAAGCCGAAGTTGGCATACAGCACCTGGCGGTCGCTGCGTTCGGTCGTGCCGTCGCCGGTGATGTCCGTGCCGTCGCCGGCGAGCTGCATTTGCGCGCTGTCGAGCCCGTCGACCAGGCCATCCTGGTTCAGGTCGCCGGCCACCGACAGGCGCAGCGTGTAGGCGCCGTCGCCGCTTACGCGCAGCTGGTACAGGCTTTCCTGCGTGAATGCATACAAGGCCACCGTGGTGTCGCCGTACTGCTCCACGGACAAGGCCTGCAGCCCGGCCACCACCGGCGTGCCGCCGCTGCTGACTGCGACCCGCAGGATCAGCTGGCCGCCGGCGGCGCTGGCGATCTCGCTGGCGCGCACGCTGAAGGTATAGATGTCGTCCAGGCCGCCGGCCAGCACGCCGGCCACCGGGTTGGCGCGGAAGTCGGCCGCGCCGCCCAGGTCGCCGGTGATCGGCATCTGCTGCACCGAGCCGTCGCCCTGGTAGTCGATCGCGAAGCCTGGCTGGCCGATCGCCACCACGCTGGTCAGCACGCCGTCCTCGTACGCATGGCGGTAACCCAGTCCGCTGGACAGGTTGCGCACCGCCGACAGGTTGCCGCCCCCATCGTAGACATAGGTGATGGTCGTGCCGTCGGGTGCGCTGACGCGGCTGATGCGGTCCTGCGCGTCGCGCACGAATTGCAGCGTGGCGCCAGAGGCCTCGGCGGTGATGCCGTTGTCGCTGACGTACAGGCGTTGTCCGGTCGTCGTGTCGATGCGTTTCACGCCCTGGCTCGCGTCCAGGTGGTAGACAGTGCCGTCCGGTCCGGTGAGCCGGTAGTCGTGGCCGTTGAACGCGCTGTTGGCCGGGTTGTACGGCTGTCCGGTCGCGGCTTCGTAGAACTTGCCGCCGGCGCGCGTGAGCAAGGTGTTGACGGAGTCCAGCACCCAGCCATGGCCATCGTCGGCGACCCAGGCCGGCCGGTGGAAGGTCACGCTGCCGACGGTCTGAGTGACCGGCGCAAAACTGAAGCCGGCACGCTCGCCGCTGGGCAGCGTCAGGTACAGGCGGGTGGTGTCGCTC
>CAZADK010000734.1:0-2271 GCA_964483855.1 uncultured Rhodoferax sp. | reverse complement strand
TTTCCGTGATCGCCGAAGATACCAACGACATTCGTGCCGGCGTCTACAACTACGTACACGACGGCGCAACCAACGTACAGATCGCCAGTGGCCAGGCCCTCAACGTACGCAAACAGCAAACCGCTTTCGCACCGCAAAATCCAAGACCCGGGGAGGATGCTTTGCAGCTGCTTCGCGAAACCCCGATCTTCTTGCAGCAAGGCGGAGGTCTCGACGCCTTGATCCAGTCAATCATCATCATGCCCCCGCCGATGATTATGCGTTAGGGAAACGTTGGATAAGTCCCTGAAGCACAGGTCCCCGAACGAAGAGTCTGTTTGATTCAAACTTTTGCAACAGCGGTTTTCGCAAACTGCGAATTTGTTCAGTGTTTCCTTAGTAGTTTTGTTCAGTGTTTCCTTAGTAGTTCATCGGGTTCGGCCGTCCTCGCGGGCCTCGCGCTTGACGCCAGAGAGATCCAATTGGAATGCGGCCTGCCGGAGACCTGGGTCGGCACAGCGGGAGTTTCGATCGGCTTGATGCCGACGGCGGTCACCTGCATGATCCGCGCCCCCAACATCGTCGACTGGTTCAAAGGCCTGGCGGGCGCAGTGGCGATCTTGGTGCAGAGTTCCTGCCCGGTTTTCGAGACCCGGTTCACCAATTTTCGGCGGTTCTTTCTCCACACACGGCATCCGGGGCTTCCCGAGATAGCGTACTTGTACCATCTGGTCTATAGGTGGCTGGTGCGTTGGCTTGGCAGCTCGCCCCTTCCAGGCCCGCGAGCGCGTAGCAACGCACTGAGCCCGCCCTATCTCTGGCGGAACACCTCGGTGGGCGTGTTGTCGGCAGTGCTTTTTTGCAACCGGACGCTTCCCCTCATGATCGGCGCGCCCTGCTTTGCGGAGCTCCATATTTTCAGCCATGCGCGCCTGGACCGGTTTGGTTCACCGGGCCGGCTGATTGTGCGGCGCGGGCGCACCCCGGAGATCAAGTGAGCGGCAAGGTCCGAGACGACCAGGAGTTGCCGTGGCTGGTTTGCGGGGCCTCGCTGATTGCGCTGCTCGCGGCGCTGCCGGTCGCGATGTCGCTGTCCACCGCGCGCGGCTTCATTCTGATCAAGTTCGCGGCCGGCCTGCCGCTGGCCTGCCTCGCCGCCATCGCTGCGATATGGGTGTGGCGGGACCGCCGAGGCGCGCGGTCGTTGCCGCCGCAGCCTCGCCTGATTGCTTTTGCGTGGCTCGGGCTGGCCGCCTGCGTGGTCGTATCGACCGCGCAGGCCGAGTCGTGGCAGCAGGCGTTGCTGGGCGGGTATTTCCGGCTCGAGGGCGCGCTTGCCTGGCTGGCCTACCTGGCGACGTTCTTCGCGACCTGCACCTGGATACGCTCGGGGGGCGCGCCGCAGCCCTTGATCGATGCGATTCTGATTGCAAGTATCGCGCCCTCATGCTACGCGATCGAGCAGCGCTTCGGGCTGGACTTTGTGACATACGGGTATGGAGATCCGACACGGAGCTCGAGCACCCTGGGCAATCCCATGTTCCTCGGGGCTTTCCTGGCCATGTGCATTCCGCTTCTCCTGGTGCGGATCAGCATGGCCGGTACGTCGACTACGACGCGCTGGAAGCTCGGGATCATTGGGGCCATGCAGTTGGGCGGCGTGCTGGCGTCGGGTAGCCGGGGTCCGCTTGCCGGTTTGTTGGCTGCGCTGGTTTTCCTGGCATTCGTCCAGGCCTACGGTCGAGCCGGCCGGATGTGGATTGCAGGCCTGGTGAGCGCGATTCTCGCCGTGGCTGCCTTGCTGGTCGGCATCAATACCACCGATACTGGTCGTGCTTTCGCCAAGGGCGTACCGACGCTCGCGCGCCTGGTATACGACCCGCAGGGTTCCGATCCCGCGTCGAGGAGCATTCACGCGAGGCTGGCGTTGTGGACGGCGGCGGAAGCGGCGCTGCGAGAGGCATCGGCATGGCGTCTGATGACCGGGTACGGCCCGGACGTTGCGCACGAGCGCTACTACGCCTTGGTGCCGGCGGCAAAGGTGCGGGCCGAGGATTTTCGCCGCGAGCAGGTGTTCGACCGCGTCCATGCCGACCTGCTCGACACTTGGGCGGCGCTCGGACTAGCAGGCCTTGCGGCCATCTGCGCCCTGTTCGCGGCCGCGTTGCAGGGGGTGGCGCGGCGGGTTTTCGACTGCAGTGCGCCGGTGGCGTGGGCTTCCATCGCAGCGGCGGCGGGGGGCGCGGTTCTCGCGTGGCTCGCCGGGACGACCTTCGGGGCGGGAGCGGCACG
>CAZADK010000733.1:0-2286 GCA_964483855.1 uncultured Rhodoferax sp. | reverse complement strand
GCGTCATTCCCGCCCCCAGGGGTCAAGCAAAGTGGCAAAGCCACATTTGCTTGAGGCTGATGTTTACGCCAATGACATTTCCTTTCATGACGCCTCTGCTGCGTATCTTCCTGGTATCGCTGTTCGGCAATCTGGGTGGGGCCGTGCTGGTGTTCGTGCACCTGCGTTTCCTGGATCCGTTTGCGCTTGACGATGTTGCGCCGCTGGGCTGGCACGAAGTCCTGTTCTTCGTGGCGGCGTTTTCGCTGCTGTTGCTCGGTGGCCGATTTCTCGCACGCCGATTTGCCTCGCCGGTATTGCGTGCCGCGGGGCCCTTGCCCGCAGGTCCGGCGCATGCCACGATACGCCGCCGTGCGTTGCTGGTTCCCGGCTTCCTGGCCTTGTTGTCGATGTTCCTGTGGCTGCTGGCCGCGTTCGTGTGGGGCTTTTTCTGGCCCTGGCTGACAGGCAGCTTCAACCTGCAATCCGCGGCACGTCAGGCTTTCGGCATGGCGCTGGTGGCGGGCCCGACGGTGGGCCTGTTCGTTTTTCTGGCGACGGAGCGCATCTGGCGTGAGCGTTTGCCGGTGTTGTTTCCGCACGGCGACCTGGCTGGCACCGGCGCCCGCAACTGGTCCGTGCGCACCCGCATGCTGGTGGTATTCCTGTTCGCCAGTATCGTGCCGATGCTGGTGATGGCGGTGGCCACGACGGTCCGGTTGCGTAGCATACGTGGAGCCGACTTCAGCACCGCGACAACGCAGCTGCAGAACGTGGTCCTGGTCCAGGGCGTGCTGTTGGTGACCGGCCTGGTGCTGGCCGTGGCGCTGGCGCGCTACCTGGCCGACAGTGTCTCGGCGCCGCTGCAGCAATTGCAGCATGCCATGGTGCGCGTCGAGCAGGGCGATCTGCAGGCCCACTGCGCGGTGGTGTCCAATGACGAGATCGGAGCGGTCACTGGCGGGTTCAATCGGATGGTGGGCGGGCTGCGCGACCGGGTGGCCATCCATGAGGCCTTCGGCCGTTATGTCAGCCCCGAGATTCGCGACGAGATCCTGGCAGGCCGGACCGACCTGAGCGGCGATCAGCGCGAGGTGACCATTCTGTTCGCGGACCTGCGCGGCTTCACGACCTGGGTCGAGGCCAGCCCGGCGGTCGAGGTCGTCGAAGGGCTCAACGCTTATTTCACGGAGATGGAGCAGGCCATACGCGCCCACGGTGGACTGGTAGTGCAGTTCATCGGCGACGAGATCGAGGCGGTGTTCGGTGCGCCATTGTCGGAACAGCGCCATGCCGACCATGCGGTCGCCGCGGCGCTCGAGATGCAGCGACGGCTCGAGGCATGGAACGCCAAACGCTAACGCAGCGGCCAGCGCATCCTGGACCATGGCATCGGCATCCATTCGGGCACTGTCGTGGCTGGCAACATCGGCAGCGCGCAGCGCATGGCGTATGCGCTGGTGGGCGATGCGGTCAATGTCGCATCGCGCATCGAGTCGCTGAACAAGACATTCGGATCGCACATCCTGATCAGCGGCGCGACGCGGGACCTGTTGCAGGTGCCGGTGCCGCTGCAGCCACTGCCGACGGTACGCGTCAAGGGCCGGTCGGCAGAAGTCGAGGTCTACCGTCTGGCCTAGGAACTGTTTTCAGTGGCGCATGCGCGCCATCGGGTCGTTGCCAGGGCGTTTCGGGTTCTGGTCACTGGTGCCGGCGTCATGCGGCACGTTGCGCACGTCATGTGCCGGGATGTCGACGATGTCCCCCGCCGGCGATGCCGAGCCGGCGCCCGGACGGTTGCCGCCGCGCCAGGCCCCGCGGGTATAACGTGCCGATGTCTGGCGAAACTGGCCGAAAATCCGGGCCGGATCCGGTTTGCGGCCGGTGACGACGGACCACACGGTCACCGCCAGCATCAGTACCAGCGTGGCCAGCAGCAGGCTGAGCAGGAACACCGCCGCCGCCGCGACCAGGACCAGCCTGAACACGCCGCGAACCAGACGGTGGAAGAATTCGGTGAGTCGATTCATGAATGATGGAGCCTCGCGGCCCTGGGGAGTTCAGGGAAATGAGATCGGCGCAGGCCGGCCCCGACCGGCCAGGGACTGTGCGCAAACGAGAAAATGTACGTCAGCCGGACGCAAATGGGGTCAACCCGGCGGGTTGCAATCCCGTGTGCAGCCTTGCACCCCGTGTGTCGCTGAACCCGCATGCTTTGTGTGCTTGTGCCCGGGATCGCTGCTATGCTGAATGCGTCGCACTGCGGCTGTGTTCCATCGTATTGCCCGGGTAACAACATGAAAAGCA
>CAZADK010000732.1:366-2290 GCA_964483855.1 uncultured Rhodoferax sp. | reverse complement strand
AACCCGTATTGTGGACAATCCGGCGCATGCTAACCGCCAATCGCTGGGACATCTTTTGCCGGGTGATCGACAACCATGGCGACATCGGTGTGTGCTGGCGGCTGGCGGCCGACCTGGCATCGCGCGGGCGGAAGGTGCGGCTGTGGGTCGATGACCCGTCCGCGCTGGCCTGGATGGCACCGGGCGCGCTGCAGGGCGAGCGAAATGGTATCCAGGTACTGGGCTGGAACCAAGCCAGCGACCCGGCCACGCTGGCGACACTGACGCCCGCCGACGTCTGGATCGAGGCCTTCGGCTGCGACCTGCCCGACGCATTCCTGGCCCACCACCTGCGCGCTGCCCCGCTCTCCGGACTCCTGGCCTGGGTCAATCTGGAATACCTGACGGCCCAATCCTATGCGGTGCGAGCCCATCGGCTCCCCTCGCCCGTGCTGCACGGCGCGGCGCGTGGCAGCACCAAGCACTTCTTTTATCCGGGCTTCACACCCGGCAGTGGCGGCCTGCTACGTGAACAAGACCTGGACGCGCGCCAAGCCGGTTTCGCCCGTGCACGCTGGCTGACCGCCCAGGGAATCCACTGCAGCGGTGAAGAGCAACTCGTATCGCTGTTCTGCTATGAGCCGGCCGCACTGGCGGACCTGGTCGCGCAGTGGCAGGCACAAGCGCGCCCCACCCGGCTGCTGGTCACCAGCGGCCGTGCCGCGGCAGCCGTGCGGGCTCTGAATCTGCCGCCCGGGCACGGAGCGGGTGCGCAAACACTACGCAGCGACTTCCTGCCGGCGCTGACCCAGCAGGACTTCGACCACATGTTGTGGACCTGCGACCTGAACCTGGTGCGGGGCGAGGACTCGGTGGTGCGCGCCTTGTGGGCGGGCAAACCCTTCATCTGGCAGATCTATCCGCAACACGACGATGCCCACCATGCCAAGCTGCGGGCCTTTCTCGACCTGCTGGACGCACCGGCATCGCTGCGTTCGGCGCATGCCGCCTGGAACAGCACCGGAAGCGCCGTCCTTGCGCCACTGGAACCTGCCCCATGGGCCCGTTGGGCGGTGGAAACGCGGGCGCGTCTGTGGGAGCAGTCCGACCTGACGACCCGATTGATGGAATTTGTCGCATCGATCCTCGGCCGGGTCAGTCCTGCAGCCGAAAGCCGTTAAAATTCAAGGCTTTGCGGAAATACCCCAGCCAAACTCGGCCGGGTCCGCAACGATCCAGCGCAGCCACGGGTTCCATTTTTGCATCGCAGCTCCGCGGTGCTCCCGTCGCGCGGCCATTGATGGGAAACCCGTATGAAAATCGCGCAAGAAATCCGTGCTGGCAATGTGATCATGCACGGCAAGGACCCGATGGTGGTCCTGAAGACCGAATACAGCCGAGGCGGTCGTAATTCCGCCACCGTGCGGATGAAGCTCAAGAGCCTGCTCAACAACTTCGGCACCGAGGTGGTGTTCAAGGCCGACGACAAGATGGACCAGGTCATCCTGGACAAGAAGGAATGCACCTACTCCTACTTCGCCGACCCGATGTACGTGTGCATGGACGCGGACTACAACCAATATGAAGTCGAGTCCGAGAACATGGGCGACACGCTGAGCTACCTCGAAGACGGCATGCCGCTCGAAGTGGTGTTCTACGAAGGCAAGGCGATCTCGGTCGAACTGCCCACCAGCGTCGAGCGCGAGATCACCTGGACCGAGCCGGCCGTCAAGGGCGACACTTCGGGCAAGGTACTCAAGCCGGCCAAGATCGCCACCGGATTCGAGATCGGCGTCCCGCTGTTCGTGTCCCAGGGCGACAAGGTCGAGATCGACACCCGCACTGGCGAATACCGTCGGCGCGTCTGATCGACCCGTCGCCGCGAAACCGACGAGGCTCCGAAAGGAGCCTTTTTCGCGCGTGCCTGGCATGATGCTTTCACCAC
>CAZADK010000732.1:0-356 GCA_964483855.1 uncultured Rhodoferax sp. | reverse complement strand
GCCGGCTCAACGCAGCGTGTGCGCAGAACGAAGGCTCCGCAAGGGGCCTTTTTTCGCGCGTGCCGGGCACGGCGTCTGCACCACGCGAGCCTATGATGGCGTTCGACCTGACTCAGATTGACGTTCCGTTCCGCATGCAACCCGGCTTGCGCCGGATGGAGGCGAGCGAGCCACATCTGCATCTGCTGCAGCATGGCAGCGCGCTGTTCGCGGAAAAGCAGCGGGTCCACGCGGCCCGCCATGACGTGACGTGTGTGCCGGGATTCGACGCCAGTGCGGCCATTGCGGCCGTCTGGCGACAGGCCGCGCGCGACGGCATATCCGACCTGCCACGGGACACGCCGCTGGCGCTGGCC
>CAZADK010000731.1:0-2309 GCA_964483855.1 uncultured Rhodoferax sp. | reverse complement strand
GGCTGGGGGCGCTCTCAGCTCAGGCGGGTTTCCCAGAGTTCGGCCTTGAAGCCGACGCTGACATCCTTGCTGCCAGGCCCGCCCCATGCCACCACCGGGCGCTTGATGACGCTCGGTTGGGCCAGCATGACCGCACGGGCGCCTGCCGGATCCGTCACGCTGGAGCGCGTGTCCTCGTCCAGCTGGCGCCAGGTCGTGCCCTTGCGGTTGAGCAGCGCTTCCCAGCCGACCTGCGCCATCCAGTGGTCGAGCAACTGCGGCGGCACGCCGGCGCCCTTGAAATCGTGGAACTGGTAGGGCTGGCCATGGTCGTCCAGCCATTGGCGTGCCTTCTTGACGGTGTCGCAGTTGCGAATGCCATACACGGTGATGGAGGTCTTCTTCATGCCGCCATCATGCCGCAAGCCGGTGCGCGACAATGCGCCGGGCATGCAAACACTGGTTTTCAGGAGGCTCGCTTGACCCCCAACCCCGGCCGATGGAAGACGCTCGCGGACTGGCTCGACCATTGCGAGCGGCTGCACCCCAAGAATATCGACATGGGGCTGGACCGGGTGCGCCAGGTGGCTGATCGCATGGGCATTCGCTTTCAATGCCCGGTGATCACCGTGGCCGGAACCAATGGCAAGGGTTCGACCTGCGCCATGCTCGAGGCCATCCTGGGCGAAAGCGGCTACCGCACCGGTGTCTACACCTCGCCCCATCTCGTTCACTTCGAGGAGCGGCTGCGGTTGCAGGGTCAGGCGGTGGCTGTCGATCCGCTCGTCGAGGCGTTTGCCCGTGTTGAGCGCGCACGCTGCCAGGTGCCGCCAGACGTGTCGCTGACTTACTTCGAGTTCTCGACCCTGGCCATCCTGGACCTGTTGGCGCGGGCCGAACTGGACGTGGTCATCCTGGAGGTGGGGTTGGGTGGACGGCTGGACGCGGTCAACATCATCGACGCCGACTGCGCGGTGATCACCAGCGTGGACCTGGACCACATGGAGTTTCTCGGCCCCGACCGCGAGAGCATCGGGCGCGAAAAGGCCGGTGTGATGCGCACCGGGCGGCCGGTGGTGGTCAGCGACCCGGTGCCGCCACAAAGTGTGCTCGACCATGCGCTGGAGATCGGCGCCGACCTGTGGCGCCTGGGCGTGGACTTCAATTTCTCCGGCGACAAGCAACAGTGGGCCTGGAGCGGGCGCGGCCGACGGTATGCGGGCCTGGCGTATCCGGCGCTGCGCGGAGCCAACCAATTGCTCAATGCCAGCGGCGTGCTGGCGGCGCTGACCGCGCTACGCGAACAGCTGCCGGTGGCCGCGCAGGCAGTGCGCAACGGGCTCGCGTTGGTGGCTTTGCCGGGTCGGTTCCAGATCGTGCCCGGCGAGCCGACGCTGGTGCTCGACGTCGCGCACAATCCGCATGCTGCGGCAGCGTTGGCGGTGAACCTGGACGCGATGGGTTTTTTCCCCACCACCCATGCGGTGTTCGGGGCCATGGCGGACAAGGACCTGGTGCCGATGTTCGAGCGCCTGAATCCGATCGTCGACCGCTGGTACTTCACCGATCTGCCGCTGGCGCGGGCCGAGACAGCCCAGCGATTGCAGTTGCGTTGGAGCGCGATGAACACCCGCAAGGATACGGCGGCGCAGGTGTTCGCAGACCCGGTACAGGCGCTGCGTGCAGCGGTCGATTCGGCAGACCCGGCTGATAGAATCGTCGTCTTCGGATCGTTCCATACCGTGGGTGGCGTGTTGAAGGACGGCGTACCGCGCCTTGGCGCCAGACACATCAACCCGTAACCCCCCAGTCATGGCTTTGTTCAAGTTCCGCAAGGGCCGCGATGAGCAGCCGGCGCCTTCCAAGAAGAAACAGCCGCCCGCGCCAACGGTCGAAGCCGTACGCAGGCGTGCCATGCACCGGCTGATCGGCGCCGCGGTGCTGGTGCTGGCCGGTGTGATCGGTTTTCCGCTGATCTTCGACAACCAGCCCAGGCCGATACCCGTCGATCTTCCAATCGAGATCGTCGACATGAACAAGGCCAGGCCCTTGGTGCTGCCACCGGCTGCAGCAGCCGCCCAATCGACCGCCGCAGCGCCGGCGCCAGCCAAGCCAACTGCGCCCGAACCAGCCCCGGCGCCGGTTGCCGCCGCCCCAGCTGCGACGGTCGCCACTGCGCCCGCGCCAACGGCCTCCAAGGCGCCAGCCGCGGTGACCGATACCCGCACGCTCGATGCCCAAAAGGCGCGTGCCCTGCTCGAAGGCAAGACGTTGTCGAAGGAGGTGCCCGCCGCGCCGGCCCAGACCGCGCCCGCCGATGCGACCAAGAC
>CAZADK010000730.1:0-2310 GCA_964483855.1 uncultured Rhodoferax sp. | reverse complement strand
GGGCGATAGTTTTCGCCAGCCGCGCCAAGTTGCGTCACCGGGTCCGACCGTCGTGCTGCCAAGGCCAGCGGATCGGGCTCGGTCAGACCCGCATAGCCGGCCAAAAGGCGCGCAATCCGGAACGCGAAGTTTCTATCCTGATAAAAGAGCTCGAGCACCTTGTCGCCAGATATCTTGTACAGCTTGCAATCCGTACGGCATTCGGCGGTCGCCGTCCGCAATGCTTTGTCAGAAAACACAGCGACCTCCCCAAATATCGAACCGGGCCCAAGCTGCTTACCCAGTTCGGTCAATGACACTGTTCCCGACTTGACAATGTAGACGTCATCGACAGAATCGCCTCTGCGAAACACCTTGTGACCGGACGGATAAGCGACATCTTTCATGAACGGAACCAGGAAGTCGAATGGGACAGAGGAACGGTCCATGTTGCGCATCGCTTTGGAGACGCGTGTCAATTCAAGCAACCGGACAATGTTGAGCGGCAGGAGCGCCAGATGAAGCAGCAAAATCGGCAATACGATCGAGGAAACGCCTTCCCGCACTCCAAGCAATCCGTACCCGATAAACGCCACGTTGCTGGCGATAGCCAAAATGCGTAATGGAACAATGGTCCTGGGGATAGGCATTTCAAACACCCTATTGGGCTGTTTCCCGCCGCCAATTTCTCGAATGGAAGAGCCCGAGTGACCCGGGCGTCGACGCGAACAGGGACTGCATCACCGGCGCGCAGGTGAAGGCAAGCTGCAGCACGAACACCGCCACCGCCACCGCTGCCAGCAGCACGCGCGACGAGCCCTTGACACCCTGCGCGTGAACGACGGCACCTTCAGGCCGCAAAGTCGTGCTTGCCATGACCGTGGTCGAATGCGCCCATCACCTTCACCATCCCGACCTGTTCCAACCGCGCAAGGCGCCGAAACCCGGCGGGCCGGTAGCGCAGCACCGGCCAACCTTTGGGACCGGGCCATTGGTCAATCTGTCACAGCGGCGCGCTGCAAGAGCGAGCCAATGGCTGCGGCCTGAATACTTCGACGATATTTACCTTGCCACACGGTAAGGACCCATGCGCAGGGACGACCAATCGCCTACTGCCCTCAGTCGCCGGCCCGTACCGAAGGAGCTCTCAATGACGATGTCAAACCTTAGCAAATGCTTGCGCCGATGCGCTGCGGCGGCTGCGCTGGCTGCGGCGGGAGCAGGTGCTGCGCTGGCCGCAACCGAGGCAGCGCGTGCGCCAACGGGCGCCGCGTCGAACGTGCCGCTGAAAGACAAGGCTGGCCAAGACTTTCCACCGGCACCGGCTGTGCGCACCGGTGCGTTGGCGCCACCGGTGCGCAAGGCACTGGCGCAGATGACCGCGGCGCTGCGCAAGCATCAGTTTCCAACGGCCCCGCTGACGGTAGTGGCGCAGTCGAAAGACGCGCGTCTGGCCTGGTATCTGTATGACCTGTCACCCTTCGTGCCTGACCGCAATGCCGCCTTGGCCCTGCTGGCGGCCTTTGAAAGCGTGACCGGCGCAGCGCTGCCCCGGGACGCGCCGAGCGGGATGGGTGACCGCCTGCTGGCCTGGAATCTGCCGGCGCCGCCGGGCTACCGCGAGATGAAGCGCGATCTGTTCCTGCTCATCGAGCCACGTTGGAAGCCCTTTTTTGACGACGAGCGTTCGGCCATCGATTGGCGCTGGATCGGCTGGGGCGGCGTGCTCATCGATGATCGTCCCGACGCCACACAAGGCGCAATCTGTCCGCTCGGCTGCATTCCGGCGCTGGACCAACCGAAGTCGACCCCCGCCGCGCAAGGGAGTTGGTACCCTGACGACGCCATCGTTTTCGGCGTGGTCATCAACGGCCAGGCACGTGCATACCCGAAGAACATGATGGAGGTGCACGAGATGGTCAACGACACGCTGGGCGGCCGCCGCATCGGCATGCCGTACTGCACCTTGTGCCTGTCGGTGCAGGCCTATTTCACCGACCAGGTTCCCGAGCAAAAGCCGCTGTTGCGCACGTCCGGGCTGCTGTCGCGCTCCAACAAGTTCATGTACGACCTGAGCACTTTCTCGGCGTTCGACACCTTCACCGGCAAGGCCATCTCCGGCCCGCTGCACAAGGCCGGCGTGGTGCTGCCGCAGACCACGGTCGTGGTCTCGACGTGGGCTGCCTGGCGGCAAGCCTACCCGCAGACCAGCATCCTGGCCGAAGACGGTGGCATCGGCCGCCGTTACCCACTCGATCCACTGCGCGGGCGAGACGCCAAGGGCCCGATCTTCCCGGTCGGTGACGTCGATCCGAGGCTGGGCGTGCACGA
>CAZADK010000729.1:0-2315 GCA_964483855.1 uncultured Rhodoferax sp. | reverse complement strand
ACACAGGGTGCGCGCGATGTCGAGCGCAACCTGGTTCGGGCCGCGACGATGATGGGAGCGACCCGGCTGCAACTGCTGCTGCGGGTGGTGCTGCCGTCGGCGATGCCCTCGGTGTTCACCGGCATGCGCATCGGCCTGGGCATCTCGTGGACCGCGGTGATCGTCTCCGAAATGGTGGCCGTCAAGTCAGGGCTGGGGTATGTGTTGTGGGACGCCTACTACGTCGGGCGCATGGACATCGTGCTCGCCGACATGGTGTCGATCGGTGCCATGGGGTACCTCAGCGATCGGCTCATCGTCATGCTCGAGCGCCGCGTGTTGCGCTGGCGCATTCTCCAGAACCACTGAACACCATGTCTGCCATCCTTGCACAACAACTGGACAAGACCTACCCGACCGATCCACCGGTACAGGCGCTGGCACAGGTCGAACTGGACGTCGAGCCCGGGGCGTTCATCGCCTTGCTGGGTCCATCGGGCTGTGGCAAGTCGACGCTGCTCAACCTGATCGCCGGTTTCGAGAAGGCCAGCGCCGGCACCCTGACTGTCGCCGGGTCCGCCGTCGACAAGCCGGGGCCGGACCGCGGCGTCGTGTTTCAGGAAGCGGCCTTGTTCCCCTGGCTCACGGTCTGGGAGAACGTGATTTTCGGCCCCAAGACACAGGGTCAACCTGCCAGTGCCTACGAGGCCAAGGCGCACGAGATGCTGCGCATCGTCGGGCTGTCGGACTTCAAGAAGCACCTGCCGGTGCAGTTGTCCGGCGGCATGCGCCAACGTGTCGGTATCGCCCGTATCCTGACCATGGGCTCCAAGGTCCTGCTGATGGACGAGCCGTTCGGCGCGCTGGACGCGCAGACCCGGCTGAGCATGCAGGAACTGCTACTGACGGTGTGGCAGCAACTCAAGCCGACCATCGTGTTCGTGACCCACGATATCGACGAAGCGCTGTTCCTGGCCGACACCGTCTACGTGATGTCGGCGCGGCCCGGCCGGATCCAGGCCAGGCTGACCGTTCCCCTGAGCCGCCCGCGCACGATCGAAGACACGACGTCGGAGACCTTCAACGCGATGAAACGCGAAATCCTCAAACAGATCCGGCACTGAGCGCAGATACCGCCATGGCAAATCCCCGCATCCCTTATCGCTTTTCCAACGAAGGTCCGCCGCTGACCGCCCATCCCGGCGGCAACATCCTGGTCCATCTGGTGGTCAACGTCGAGCACTGGGAGTTCGACGCGCCGATGCCGCGCACCATCATCACGCCGCCGCACGGCCGCGAAACGGTGCCGGATGTACCCAACTTCAGCTGGGTCGATTACGGCATGCGCTGCGGCCTGCCGCGCATGCTGGAGGCTATCGCGGCGCGTGGCCTGGTCGCCTCGACAAGCTGCAACGCTGGCGTCATCCAGGCCTATCCGCGTGCGGCCGAGGCCATGCATGCGGCCAACTGGGAGTTCATCGGGCACGGTGTACACCAGAAGGCGCTCAACCATGCGGGCGCCGAGGACGAGATCGTGCGGACCAGTCTGGACATGATCGAAGCCTTCACCGGCACCCGACCGCGCGGCTGGCTGGGCCCTGGACTACGCGAAACCCACGGCACGCCCGAGGTGCTGCGCAAGGCGGGACTGGACTATGTGTTCGACTGGGTCGTCGACGACCTGCCCAACTGGATGACGACGGCCGAAGGGCCGTTGCTGAGCCTGCCCTACAACCTGGAGCTCAACGACTCGATCATCTACGCGATCGAGAAGCACAGTTCGGACGAGATGTTCGAGCGGCTGCGGCGCACGGTGCTGCTGTTCGCGCGCGAGGCGCAAAAGCAACCGCGGGTCTTGACGCTGGGCCTGCATCCGCACCTGATCGGCGTTCCGCACCGCTTTGGCTCGTTCGAGCGCATGCTGGACTTGCTGCAGCAGACGCCCGGCGTGTGCTTCGTGCAAGGTCACGACATCGCCGACTGGTACACCGCACAGGTCCCGCCACCGGCTGCCTGACACACCAACCGCCCAGGAAAAACACATGGATCTGCAACTCAATGGCCGCCGGGTACTGATCACCGGTGGCTCCAAGGGCATCGGACTCGCGACGGCCGTCTCGTTCGCACGCGAGGGTGCCACACCGGTTCTGGTCGCACGCTCTGCCGCCAAGCTGGACGAGGCCCGCACCGCCGTGCTGCGCGAGACTGGCTTCAGGCCCGAGGTTCTGGCCTGCGATCTGTCGACCGCCGATGGTCTCGCGGCTCTGCTGGCGCAAGCCGGCGCCGTCGACATCCTGATCAACAATGCCGGCGCGATACCTGGCGGCTCCCTGGCT
>CAZADK010000728.1:0-2328 GCA_964483855.1 uncultured Rhodoferax sp. | reverse complement strand
TGGCTGCGAGAAGAGCGTCATGGCTGCAAGCGTAGCCGATGCCGGGCGGTCGATCACAACACGTTGCGGCACAAGGCGCGAAGGCGGGTGGCACAAGGCGCGAAGGCGGGTGGAGCAAGGCGCTGAGGTGGCCGGCGCGATGGTGCTACCGCGGCGCAGCACGCAGTGTGCGGCTGAGCAGCACCACCGGGATCAGGCCCACCAGCACCAGCGCCAGCGACGGCAACGCTGCCTCGCCGAGCCGCTCATCGCGCGCCAGCTGGTAGGCGACAACGGCCAGCGTGTCGGAATCGAATGGGCGCAGCACCAGCGTGGCGGGCAGCTCCTTCATGACATCGACAAACACCAGCAAGGCAGCGGCGGCGGTCGAGCGCCGCAGCAGCGGCCAATGCACGCGCCGCATCAGCTGCCAGCCACCCGTTCCCAGCGTGCGCGCGGAATCGTCGAAACTCGGCGGAATACGGGTGTAACCGCTTTGCACTGACTGCAGCGCCACCGCGCAAAAACGCACCAGGTAGGCCCAGACCAGGCCGAACGAGGTCGCGGTGACGAGATATCCCACGCCCAGCTGCGGCGCAGCAGCCTGTAGCCAGCCCACCGGCAGCAACACGCCAACCACGATGACCGCCCCCGGCACGGCGTATCCGAGCCCGACCAGTTGCGCCACGCCGCGGATGATCGGGTCTGGCGTTCGCCGCAACGCAAACGCCAGCGCCAGCGCGACGGCGAGCGACAACACCGCAGTGATCAGGCCCAGGCGCAGGCTGTTGCCCGACCACTGCAGGAACCGGTCCCACGCCAGCAGGTCCCAATCGGCCACCAGGGGGCGGACCATGAACAACACCGGCAATACGAATCCCATCGCCACCGGCACACCGCATACCAGCCAGGCCAGGCCCAACGCGCCGCCGCGCAGCCGCACCGGTTGGGCATCGCTGGCGCCTGCGCGCGCGCCGCGGCCGCTGGCATACCGGACCCGGCGCCGGGCACGCTGCTCCAGGTGCAGCAGCAACGCCACCAGTGCCAGCAACATGGTCGCCAGCTGCGCGGCGGCCAGCCGGTTGTCCATCGCCAGCCAGGCCTTGTAGATGCCGGCGGTGAAGGTCTGGATGCCGAAGTAACTCGACACGCCGAAGTCGGCCAGGGTCTCCATCAACGCCAGCGCCGCACCCGCGGCCACCGCCGGGCGTGCCAGCGGCAGTGCCACTTCGCGGATGCGCCGCAACAACGGCGCACCCAGCAGCCGCGCCGCCTCCATCAGGTGGGCGGCGCGTTCGCTCAGCGCGCTGCGCGCCAGCAAATACACATAGGGATAAAGCGAGAAGGTGAACACCCAGGCTGCACCGCCCAGGCTGCGTACCTCGGGCAACATGCGTCCCTGCAGCCCGGTCCAGTCCCGCAGGCCGGTCTGCAACGGGCCGCCGTACTGCAGGAAATCGGTGTATGCATAAGCCACCACATAGGCCGGCATGGCCAGCGGCAGCAACAACGCCCATTCCAGCGTACGCCGGCCGGGAAAGTCGAACAGCGTCACCGCAGCCGCGGTGGCCGAACCCACCAGCACCACGCCAACGGCCACCAGCATGCACAAGGCAACCGTGGTCCCCACGTAACCGGGCAACACCGTGCGAGCCATCTCGACCAGGATCTGCGCGCTGGTCGTATCCCATTGCAGCCAGGACGCCAGCACGGCCAGCACCGGCAGGCACAACAACACGGCAAACAGGACGAAGGCGGATTGGGAAAAAAGCCGGCGCAGCGGCATGGAGTGACCGATCACGACAAGTTCAAATGAGAATTGTATTCATCTAGAATGCACGGATGTTTCTCGAAGTGGTGCAGCTGCAAGTGCGGTATGCCGGTGCTGCCCAACCGGCGGTGCGCGACGTGACATTCGGCCTGCAGGCCGGCGAAATCGGCGTGTTGATCGGTCCCTCGGGTTGCGGCAAGACCACGTTACTGCGCGCCGTGGCCGGCTTGGAGCGAGCCCACGCGGGCACGATCCGGCTTGGCGATGTGCTGGTCGGCAATGCGGCGCTCCATGTGCCGGCAGAGACCCGGCGCATCGGAATGGTGTTCCAGGATTACGCGCTGTTTCCGCATCTGGACGTGGGCCGCAACGTGGCGTTCGGTATCCATCGGCTGCCCCGCGCACGGCGTGAGGCACGGGTTGCCGAGGTGCTGGAACTGGTCGGCTTGGGCGGATACGAAAAACGTTTCGCGCACGAACTCTCCGGCGGCCAGCAACAACGCGTGGCACTGGCCCGCGCGCTGGCGCCGGCGCCGCAGCTGCTGCTGCTCGACGAACCTTTCTCCAACCTCGATGTC
>CAZADK010000727.1:0-2333 GCA_964483855.1 uncultured Rhodoferax sp. | reverse complement strand
GCCAAGAAGCCTGCCGCCAAGAAGGCCGCGAAGAAAGCCGCGAAAGCGCCCGCTGCCGCTGCCCCTGCGCCTGCCGCTGCTGCTCAGACTACGCTGAATCCGCAAGCGGCCTGGCCGTTTCCGACTGCCAGCAAGCCCTGAGCGAGCCTGAGGGTTCGCATCCGGCCCGGCGCCTCAAAGTGCCGGGCCTTTTTTTCGTGGCCCGCCGGACGAAACAGAGCTAGCGCAGGACTTCTTCCCGATCGAAGGTGTAGTTCTGGGGCCCGCGCTCTGCGATCTTGATCGAGCCGAGCCGGTTGCCCAGTTGTGCGCATCGTTCCAGTGGCCATCCGCGCTCGAGGCCGTACAACAACGCACCACGGTAGGCGTCGCCACAACCGGTGGGGTCGACGACGGATGTCGCGGTGACTGCCGGCACGTGGGTCTTGATGCCATCGACCCACACTTCGCTGCCTTGTGCGCCGATGGTGACGATCAGGCCCCGGACCTTGCGCGAGATCTCCGCCGTATCCCAGCCAGTGCGGTCGCTGAGCATCTTGCCCTCGTAGTCGTTGACAGCGATCCAGCTGGCCTTGCCCACGAATTCACGCAATTCGGCGCCGTCGAAGCGGGGCAGTTGCTGGCCTGGATCGAAGACGAACGGGATGCCGGCCTCGTCGAATTGCGCCGCGTGCTGGAGCATGGCATCGCGTCCGTCGGGCGCGATGATGCCCAGCCGTATGTCGGCACGGGCTGCAATCCGGTTCTGCCATGCCTGTTCCATCGCACCGGGATGGAAACCGTTGATCTGGTTGTTGTCGGTATCGGTGATGATCATCGCCTGAGCCGTGTAGGCGTCGGAGATGGTCCGCACGAACTCGCAGTCGATGCCCAGGGTGTTCAGGCGCTTGCGGTAGTCGTCGCCATCAACGCCCAGCGTGGCCATGGGCAGCGGGTCACCGCCGAGCAGATGCAGGCTGTAGGCGATATTGCCAGCGCAGCCACCAAAGTCGCGGCGCAGAGATGGCACCAGAAACGATACGTTCAGGATGTGCAATTGCTCGGGCAGGATCTGGTCGGCGAACTGGCCTTCGAAGTTCATGATGGTATCGAAAGCCAGCGAGCCGCAGATGAGGGATGCCATGGGGTTGTCCGGTTGGGGTCAGGGATAAAAAACGAGCAATCGGTAGCCGGCAACGCGCTGCGCACTGGCGTCCGGCTGGACGGTCAGGGCCAGCGAGCCGTTCCAGACCGAGGCACTGGCCAGCGACCCGGAGCGGGCGCCGAACTCGGCGGGAAGTATCACGCGGCGGATCACGGGCTGGTCTTGCGGATCGGTCAGCGAGAGCTCGATCGCGGGCATGGCAACGTCGATCGGGGCCGTGTTCTTGAGGGAAAAGCCCAGTCGGTAGTCGTCGCCGCGCACGCGACTGAACGAGGAGCTGTCGATGACGATCGATTCGATCTGGCGCAGTGGCGCGATGCTGCAGGCGGCCACGGCGCACAGTGCCTCGAGCACCGGCCGCATCGCGGGCTGCATCGCCGCGACCCGATCGCGCTCCTTGACCAGCAGTTGCATGCCGAGCAAGGCCAGCAGCACCAGCAAGACAATGGCCAGCACCAGCCGCATCGCGGGGCGCCGCCAGATTGAGGGTGGCGGCTCGTCCCGCAGGAACGAGGGCTGCGCTATGGCACGGGCATCGTCCGCGCTCCGGGCCGACCCCGCGACGCCGGCGCCCCCGTCTGGGAAGTCGAACTCCGGTCCCGGCACGGTGTCGATGGTGTCCGGGGCCGCGTCCTCCTCGACAAGGATGGCGGTTGGCCGATCGGCTTGCGCCAAGTTCAGCCAGTCGAGTTCCTGCCCATCGTCGACAGCGGCCGGCAGCTTCGCGTCGGCAACGTTATCGTGGTCGAGGCGCCCGGATGGCGCATGGGCATCGGCGCGTAGCGGCGATGCGGTACGCCCATCGACTGGCGGCGATTGGGTCGCGCCGGCGGCTGCCGCCATATCGGCCCGCGTCCCGGCAGCCTCGGTTGCCGCTGGGGGCAGTGTCGCAGGTGATTGCGCTGGCAGCGAGGCGGGCGTCGATGGCGGGCGCAGTGGCATCGACACCGGAGCCGGTGGCGCCAGGGCCGCACCGCCAGCCGGCGGCACCATGTTTTGCGTGGCATCGAAAACTTCCGCGCATTGGCCGCAGCGCACCCACCCCTCGGATACGCGCAGCTGGTCCGGCACGACCCGGAACATGGTCTCGCATGTCGGGCAACGTGTGATCAGGCTCATGGCGAAATCATTGTAGTGGCGCGTTGGGAATCATGACGAAACGCCGGGCCGCTCCCAAGTTTCCTCGCAC
>CAZADK010000726.1:0-2341 GCA_964483855.1 uncultured Rhodoferax sp. | reverse complement strand
GTACCTGGCCGGCGGTATCGTTGGCGACCGCTTGCAGGAGCTGCTGCAGGCCGAGCAGGTGCCCAGCCACCGGCTGTTCATTGCGGACGAGACCCGCGAGAGTTTTTCGGTTCTCGAAACCAGCACCGGGCGGGAGTACCGTTTCGTGCTGCCCGGGCCGGCCGTGACAGATGCGGAGTGGCGGGCCTGCGTCGACTTTCTCGCCACACTCGATCCCGCACCGCGGTACGTGGTGCTCAGTGGCAGCCTGCCGCCTGCACTTCCCGTTGACAGTTATGCCACGCTGGCCCGGCTGGCGCAGTCTCGCGGCTGCAAGGTGGTGCTCGACAGCTCGGGCGCGCCACTTGCAGCGGCACTGGCCACCGGCGTGTTCCTGATCAAGCCCAGCCTGCGCGAGTTGTCGGACCTGACCGGTGCGCAGCTGCAAGACGAAATTCAATGGCGGGCGGCGGCCGAGTCGCTGCTGCACGACGGGCGCGCGGAGCTCGTGGCGCTGAGCCTGGGTGAACGCGGCGCCATGGTGTTCAGCGCCCAGGGCGCCTGGCGCGCCGACGCGTTGCGGGTCGAAGTCAAGAGCACGACCGGCGCCGGCGACAGTTTCCTGGCCGCGATGGTCTGGGCGCTGAACCTGGGCATGGCGCTGCCGGATGCGTTTCGCCACGCGGTTGCAGCGGGATCGGCGGCGCTGCTGCATGCGGGAACGACACTGTGCCGGGCCGACGATGTGGCGCGGCTGGTGCAACAGGTGCAGGTGCATTCACTCGCCGGACCGGCGCAAACCAATAGCTAAAGGAGCTATCGGGTTTACCCGCAGCGTCAATTGACTTCGATGTCGAAATGATTGACATTGGCTGGCGTTGACTGAAGGCAAGTCCTTGATTCGCATGGCAAGCACGTATCTTGCTTGCCTTCGGCCGGCATTCGATGTGGTCCCGCCGGGACTGCCCACTGACTGTCAATTCCCTTTGGAGACTGCATGAAATCGATGAATAAGTTGCTGACCGGCGCGGTTCTTGTCTCCGCAAGCTGGCTCGCGCACGGCACTGTTCCGCTTCCGTCGCCGTACACATCGCTGCTGGTGTTTGGCGACAGCCTGTCCGACCCAGGCAATGCGGCGGCCGTGACACAGCTGACACCCGGCCCGGGTTCGCTATTTCCGCCCACGCCCAATGGACGCTTCAGCAACGGCATCACGGCGGCCGAGGTGCTGGCCAATCTGCTCGGGGTACCCACCCAGCTGGGATGGCCGAATGCGGCCGGTGGCACGAACTTCGCTGTCGGTGGTGCGATGACGGGGGCGGGCAACTTCAACTTCGCCATCGACAGCCCCGTCGGCCTGCAGGCTCCCGCCTATGCCTCGACCGTTGGCGTTTCAGGCATCCAGAGTCAGATCGGGCGGTTCCAGCCAGCGCTGGAATACGGTGCTTCGCCATTGTTCTTTCTGCAGGGCGGGGCCAACGACATGTTCCTCGGTTTTGCGTCGGAGCAGCAGGCCCCCGGTTCACAAGACTTCAACACGATCGTGGGCACCGCCGTCAACAACATGGCCGGCAACATCCTCTCGCTGGTGAACAAGGGCGCCAAGACCATCATGGTGTCCAACATGCCGGATCTGGGTCTGACACCCTCCGCCCTGGGAGCCCCGGCAGGCTTTGCGGCACAGGCCACCGCCTTGACCAACGGGTTCAACGCTGCCTTGGGCCAAGTGGTCAGCGACATCGATACCGGTCTGCCCGCGGCATACAACATCTTCATTTTCGACAGCGCCGGTTTGGGCCGCGATGCCATCGCCACCCCACCCCAAGGCCTGACCAATGTCACCCAGGCGTGCCTGAGTTCGCCTGCTGCGATCATCAGCGATTGCGCCGGCTACCTGTTCTGGGATGGCGTGCATCCGACCGGCCTGGCCCATGGGCTGACAGGCAACGCACTGTACTCGGCAGCCATGGCTGCCGCGGTGCCGGAACCGGAGGCCTGGTTGCTGATGCTCGCGGGGCTGGGGTTGGTCGCCATGCGCGCCAGACGCCGTCGCTGATCCGGCACACGGCGGCCCGGTCCAGGGCCACAACAACGGCGCCACCGGCGCCGTTTCTCATGGGCGCGTCGCAATCTCAGATTGCACAGGTATTGCTGCCCCCTCCAACAGGATGTCGGGGAACCGGCCAAGCAAGCACACACGCAGCGCCGATATCAGCACCTCGAACACGTGGGTGTTGGCAATCACCGCCCGCTGCAGGCGCGCCAGCATGGCCGGGGCCTGGTGATCGTCGGACGGGTTGGCTCGACGGGCGTCAGATTTTCCCGGCCAGCCACATGCCCGGCAACATCGCCAACACAAACA
>CAZADK010000725.1:0-2346 GCA_964483855.1 uncultured Rhodoferax sp. | reverse complement strand
GGCTGGGGGCGCTCTCAGCCCGTGAGTTGATCGGCCAGGTCCAGGAAGTCGCGCGCGTGCAGGGTGTTGGCCGGATCGGGGCTGACATCCTTGATCCGGTCGGCGCCAAACTCGGTTGGACGCTCGATGTATGCCGTCTGCAATCCGCATGCGCGGGCTGCGGCAAGGTCGTCCTGGTGCGCGGCCACCAGCATCACGGCGGTGGGCGCCACATCGAACACCTTGGCCACGCCGAGATAGGTCGCCGGGTCCGGCTTGTAGGCCTTGAACACCTCGGCCGACAGGATGCAGTCCCAGGGCAGGCCGCCGTGTTTGGCCATGTGGGTCAGCAGGCCGATGTTGCCGTTGGACAAGGTGCAGATGATGTGCCGGGCCTTGAGCCGTGTCAGGCCCTGAACCACGTCGGGCCAGGGTTCAAGCCGGTGCCAGGCCTGGTTCAGATGCAGCTTTTCCGCCGCGCTCAGGTCGCGCACGCCGACTTGCTCGAGCACGTCGTCCAGGATCATCCGGTGCAGATCGTCGATGAGAGTCCAGCCCTGCTCGCCCGACATCACCCGACGCATCGCTGGCTGATATCCGGCGCGCCAGGCCAGCGCGAAAGCACCGGCATCCACGCGCGGACCCAAAGCCTGGGCAACCTCGCGCCGAATGCCGCCATGCCAGTCGACCACGGTGCCGAACACGTCGAATGCCAGTACCTGGGGAACCATCGGTTGCATCGTGATGCGTTGTCGATCCGCCGCCCTGCCGGTATCGACAATTGCCGGCGACGTCGCCGGCGCCGAATGCCATGTCATCCAAGAGACCCCGGGGTTGGACGTTTGGCGTCAGGCAGATATTGGCAGGAAAAGGTATGGATGGTGTTGGTGTGATCCACACCCCGCTGCTCCAACGTGCCAGGCGCACGTTGCGGCCACGCCGAGGCGCAGCAAACATGCAGCAAGGGGCTACAAATCTGCCGCAAACAGACCACGGGTACAGTGCGCCCCCCGACCATTGCCCTGGCCCCGATGCAACAGGCTCGCACCCGGCTGTGCGCCAGCACGTTTCGCGGCGCGCTCGGGCTGGTGTTCGATCAGGCTCCGACCGCAGCCTTGCGACGACGAACTGCGGCGCCGACCAAGCCCAGACCCGCCAGCAGCAAGGCGTATGTCTCGGGCTCTGGAACCACAGCCACCTGAATCAGCTGGCCCCGTACCGCGCCCATCGGATTGGCGGCCGTGTGCACATTGACATAAGCCAAACCGCCCACAAGCATGTCCAGGAACGACATCGACGGATAACCCATGTTGAGGGCCCCATTGGCGGACGTTGCGGGAATCATGGGCGCCAAAATGCCCGACCCACCCACCAGCAACGTACTGCCACTGTTCGCGAAGACAAAAGGAGCCGCGTCGAGAGAAATCCGCACCGTTGCGCTCTCTGTCGCGCTTGCGGCACCATGGATATGGAAGGCCGATGCCGCCGTTCCCGCCACTGAACCCCCGCTCAATCCGAAGACCGCCATCGAGAAGGCGTAAGTGTCGTCTCCCAACAACGCGGTACCCAAATCGTTGTAAGACAGCGTGGCAATACCGGTGGCGGTCGCGTTCGAGGTTGTCCCGACCTCGTTGCCGGCGTTCAGGCTGGCATTGAACTGATAGACCACTGCGTTGGCCATCAGGGGCAGCGCCAGTGCAGCGCCGGCAAGCAAACGTGGAATCGATAAGGTCATGGTGTTTCTCCTTGGGAGGTTGTATGCAGACTGACGATGTGGTCGGCTTGTCACATGCAATAGGATGTTACGACGGCGGCGAGGTTCATTCTGTAGCCCGTTCGGACTAACGCCACCTGCCCCGCAGGGATTGCGCGGCGTCGGGCGCGCCTTTGGGGTACGGGGCAACGCGCTGGACTGGTTCTTGCGTGCCGGGTCAACTTGGCTACACTGGAACCCACTCAGATCTGGTCACGGGAGGCGCCATGAAACCGATTGTTGAACTGCTGCGCAAGCGCGATTCCAACGTGTACAAGGTCGCGCCGGGCGTGACGGTGTTCGACGGCCTCAAACTCCTGTCCGACTATGGCGTCGGCGCGATGCTGGTGATGGAGGGGGACAAACTGGTCGGCGTGTTGTCGGAGCGCGACTACACCCGCAAGATCGCGTTGCAGGGCCGCAATTCGCGTGAGACACCGGTGTCCGACATCATGACGCGCGATGTCATCACCGTCGGCCCGCAAACGCGCACCCGCGAATGCATGGCCTTGATGAGCCAGCACAAGATCCGCCACCTGCCGGTGGTGGACAACGGCACGGTGCTGGGCATGATCTCGATCCGCGACATCATGGACGACATCATTGCCGACCAT
>CAZADK010000724.1:0-2348 GCA_964483855.1 uncultured Rhodoferax sp. | reverse complement strand
AGGCGGTCGTCGAGGTCGAGTCGCCCTGCTCGGGAACCATGGCCCAGCATCTGGCACAAGAGGGCACGGTGGTCAAGATGGGCGAGCAAATCGGCGTGATTGCCCGTGGGAGTCATTGAGGTGTTGACCAAGCCCATCAGCGCCGGTCAACCGGCACGCCGTTTTGCCAGTCCGCTGTCGCGCGCCTTGGCGCTTGAGCGTGGCCTGGATCTGCAGTCACTGATCGGTTCCGGACCGAATGGCCGGATCGTCCAGGCCGATGTGCTCGCGGCGCTGGAGGCGGGAGCCGGACCGCAAGCGGCGGCCCCGCAACGCCCAACGCGTTTTTACGATGTACCCCATTCGCTGGGCCGAAAGCTGATCGCGCGCCGCCTGACCGAGTCGAAACAACAGGCGCCGCATTTTTACGCCCGTATCGACTGTTGTGTCGACGCACTGCTGTCGTTACGGGCGAGCGCGCAACCGCAGCTGGATGCACAAGGCTTGACGCTGACTTTGAACGACTTCGTGATCTGGGCTGCAGCCCGGGCCCTGAGTGACGTGCCCGAGGTGAACGTGTCGTTCACCGATGCGTCGATCCGGTGTTACCAGCAGGTGCATATAGCCGTCGCGGTGGCGGTGGAGCAGGGCCTGGTCACGCCCGTCATTGCGGATGCAGACGGCAAGACGGTGGTCCAGATTGCGCGCGAAATGCGCGCGCTGGTGGAACAGGCCCGCACCGGCGCGCTACCAGCAGGGGCCAGCGCCGGCGGCACATTTTCGGTCTCCAATCTGGGCGCGCTGGGTGTGCGCGAGTTCACCGCCGTGATCAATCCACCCCAGGCAGCCATCCTTGCGGTGGGTGCCGCACAAGCCAGGGCCGTCGTGGCGAACGGCCAGTTGGCCGTGGCGACCATGATGACGGTCACCCTGTCTGCGGACCACCGCGCGATCGATGGCGCTGTTGCGGCGCGCTGGCTCGCCGCTTTCCAGCGGCGTCTGGAAAGCCTGCAGGAGAACGACCTGTGGTAACGATGTCAAAGATGCGCCGCAGCGAAGGGTATGCGAGCGTTGACGCAGCTGATGCGTCTGCGTAGTATTTCCGTGCGCGGATGTGCGCTTCAAGCCATTCACAAAAACTAGAAGTCAGTCGGGTTTTTACTTGTTTTTCAACCAGGAGACAACACCATGCGTATCAAGCACCTCGTAACCAGCCTGTTGACAGTCGCTGCACTGTCACTGTCGGGCACACTCGCGGCCCAGACCGTCCTCAAGTTCTCGATCGGCGCGCCTGATGTCGGAGGAGGCGAAAGCCTTGGCATGAAGGCGCTCAAGGAGTACGTCGAGTTCAAGAGCGACGGAAAAATCCAGATCCGGCTTTTCTTCAACACCTTCGGCGGGTCGCTGCAGGTCACCGAACAGGTCAAGAACGGCACGCTGGAAATGGCGCTGACCGACGACTCGGTGCTCGGCAGTTTCCACAAGCCGATGCAGATCTTCCAGATCCCCTATCTTTTCCCTTCGTCCCCGATCGCATGGGAGTTCATGAAGAGCCCCTTTGTGCGCGAACTCAACGAGGACATGCGCAAGGCGACCGGTATTCGCACGCTGGCGATCTCCGAGAATGGTTTTCGCAACCTGACCAACAACCAGCGCGAAATCAAGACGCCGGATGACATGAAAGGCATGAAGATGCGCACCATGCAGTCGCAGGTCTATGTGAATTTCATGAAATCCATGGGTGCTGCCGCCACTCCGATCGCTTTTCCCGAGTTGATCACCTCGCTCAAGCAGGGTGTGGTGGACGGCCAGGAGAACGCCGCGTCGACGATCTGGGATGGAAAGCTGTTCGAGGTGCAGAAGTTCATGTCGGTCAATGAACACATCTACGGCATGCACTTCATCATCATCAACGACAAGGTGTTCCAGGGCCTCACACCGGACCTGCAGAAGATCCTGATGGACGGCGCCGCGGTGCATGCCGAGACGGCAAATTCACGCAAGGCCATGGACAGCATGCAGGCGATCCAGAAGATCCGTGCGGCCGGCACCAAGGTGTATGTCAACACTCCGACCGAAAAGGAAGCCTTCCGCAAGCAGACACAGGAACCGGTGATCGAGTTCGTCGCCTCCCAGACCGGACGCCCCATCGTCGACAAGCTGCTCGAAGCGGTGCGTGAGACCACCCGGCGCTCCTACGCCAACTGATCCGCTGGCTCTTCGAAACCGGGCGCGCGCAGGCATCGTCGCCTGAGCCGCCCGCCTGTGGGAAGGTTGCATGAATTTCGTTCACCGCTTCGGCCGGCTGACCGGTCAGGTCTCCGACCATGTGATCGGGTGGTTATTGCTGGTCAGTGTCCTACTCAACG
>CAZADK010000723.1:0-2375 GCA_964483855.1 uncultured Rhodoferax sp. | reverse complement strand
TTCCAGGATCCGATGATGACGCTCAACCCGGTGTTGTCGATCGGCACGCAGCTGATCGAGACCGTGCTGGCCCACAGGAACATCAGCCGGGAAGCAGCCAGGAAACGCGCCTGCGAAGTGCTGGAAATGGTCGGCATCGCCTCACCCGACCTGCGCCTCGCATCGTTTCCACACCAGTTCTCGGGTGGCATGCGGCAACGCGTGGTGATTGCCATCGCGATGCTGCACGAACCCGATCTCATCATCGCGGACGAGCCGACCACCGCGCTGGACGTGACGATCCAGTCGCAGATCCTGTTCGAGGTGCAGCGGCTGCGGCGCGAACACGGCACCGCGGTACTGTGGATCACGCACGACCTGTCCGTTATCGCGGGGCTGGCCGATCGTGTGTGCGTGATGTATGCCGGCTCGGTGGTAGAGCAAGGCCGGGTCGACGATCTGCTCGATCGGCCGGCCCATCCCTATACCCGCGGACTCATCCAGTCGGTACCCAGCCAGAATCGTCCGGGCGTACCGCTGGCCCAGATCGACGGCATGATGCCGTCCCCGCTGGAACTGCCCGCGGGCTGCCGCTTTCAGCCCCGCTGCGAGCGGGCCGACACTGGCTGCCTGCAGCCGGTCGAATGGACGACTCTCGATCTGACGCGCGGTGTGCGCTGCATCCATCCGGTAACGATATCCAGCCACGGCTCTCGACACGCACCATCCGACGAGGAGCGGCCGAACGCCCGACCTGCTGCACGCGCGCGGGTATTGTCCGGGGTCATGTCCGGGGTCATGTCCGGGGAACCGTTGATCAGCGCCCATCAGGTGAGCAAGACCTTCGGCAAAAGACTCGACTGGGTCGAGCGGGGCTTGCGCCGCCTGGGCGCGAAACTGCACGAGCACAGCTTGAGCGCCGTCGATCTGGTCGATCTGCACGTGCATCCTGGCGAAGTACTCGGGCTGGTCGGCGAGTCCGGGTGCGGAAAGTCCACGCTGGCGCGCATCCTGGCAGGCATTCATGCCCCCAGCGCCGGAACACTCACGTTTCAGGGCCGAGATGTCGCGGCATTGGACCCAGCGGGCCGGCGCGAATTCATGCTGCGCTGCCAGATGGTGTTCCAGGACCCGTTCGGCTCGCTCAACCCGCGCCTGCGCGTGCGCGACCTGATTGGCGAAGGGCCGCGGGTCCATGGCTTGTGGTCGGCCAAGGAATTTGAGCAGCGGCTCGATGCACTGATGCTCCTGGTGGGGCTCGAGCCCGCCATGAAGTGGCGCTTTCCGCACCAGTTTTCGGGCGGTCAACGCCAACGCATCGCTATCGCACGGGCACTGGCCGTCGAACCCGCATTGCTGGTCTGCGACGAGGCGGTGTCAGCACTCGACGTCTCGATCCAAGCCCAGGTGCTCAACCTGTTCATGCAACTGCGTGCCAGCCTGGGTCTGACTTACATTTTCATCAGCCACGACCTGGGCGTGGTCGGGCACCTGGCCGACCGCGTGATGGTGATGTACCTCGGCCGTGTCGTCGAGTCCGGTCCATGCGACGAAGTATTCGCGACGCCGAACCATCCCTATACCCGAGCCCTGTTGGCCCAGGTGCCGCGTCTCGATCTGCGGCGGCAGGACTACACGAGCATCAAGGGCGAAATCCCCTCCCCGCTCGATCCGCCGCCGGGTTGCCGGTTCCATACGCGCTGCGCCCAGGCGATGCCGCGCTGTCGGACCGAGCCACCGGTGCTGCGCAAGCTGACGGACGCGCGGCTTTCGGCGTGCCACCTCAACGACGCCCGCGTGGGGGCATGAAGAACACGCGTCGAGCACGAAAGCGACTCCCTTGCACGTACCTGAAATCAATGGCGACAGATTGCTGGACGATCTGCATGCCCTGCGCCAGTTCGGTCGGTACAAGACCGGCGTACATCGCCCCACGTTCTCGCCGCAGGACATCGAGTCGCGCCACTGGCTCGCCTCGCGATTTTCCGACGCTGGGCTGGACTCCTGCATCGACGGTATCGGCAACGTCTTCGGCCGCGACCGCACGAGCGGCCGCAAGCTATTGATCGGCAGCCATTGCGAAACCCAATCGCATGCAGGCTGGCTCGATGGGGCGATGGGCGTGATCTACGGCTTGGAGGTGGCCAGAAGCCTGGGGCACGGCGTCGATGTTGCGGCCTGGGCGGACGAGGAGGCCCATTACGGATCCTTTCTCGGCAGCCGTTCGTTCTGCGGCCAGCTGTCCGACGTAGAGATAGACGGCTGCGTGGGTCGCGACGACGCAACACCCTTGCGGGTCGCGCTCGACCGCGCCGGATTTGGAGGTAGGGCACGCGCCTTGATCGACCCCAAACGCACCCTTGGCTACCTGGAAGCCCATATCGAACAAGGCCCGC
>CAZADK010000722.1:0-2381 GCA_964483855.1 uncultured Rhodoferax sp. | reverse complement strand
TGTCGAGCACCGTCACCGCGTGCCCAGCCTGCAACAACTCCACGCAGGTGTGGCTACCGATATATCCCGCACCACCGGTAACGAGGATCATGCTTTCGCCTCATGAGTGCCCCCAGCCCTGGCTTCGCCAGGCCCCCCGAGGGGGTGCGAGGAAACTTGGGAGCGGCCCGGCCTTTCCTCGAGCGATGGCTGGTTCAAGTAAAGCGCCAGAATGTCGACGATCCGGGTGGCAGCCTGGCCGTCCCATAGATGGGGGCGGCGCCCGGCTTTGCCTTCGCCGCGCAGCACCTTGCGCGTTTCGGCCACGATCACCTGCGGATCGGTGCCGGCCAGCACGTTGGAGCCTTCGTCCACCGTGACAGGGCGTTCGGTGTTCTCGCGGATCGTGATGCAGGGCACGCCCAGCGCGGTGGTTTCTTCCTGCATGCCGCCGCTGTCGGTCAGCACCACGGCCGCGTCCTTCCACAGGTGCAGGAACGCCATGTAGGCCTGCGGCCCCACCAACGTGATGTTCGGCCCCAGGTCGATGCCGAACTTGGCCAGGTTGGCCCGGGTGCGCGGATGCACCGGGAAGATCAGTGGCAGTTCCTGCGCAATTTCCTTCAGGGCACCAGCGATGCGGGTCATCATGGCGGCGTCATCGACATTGCTGGGCCGGTGCAACGTGATCACGCCGTAACGCCCGCCATTGGCAGCGTGCTGCTTCTTGAACGCGCTGGTTTCGAACCCCGAGGTGTCGGCATCGGCAAGTTTCTCGGCCTGGTAGAGGACGTTGTCGACCATCACATGGCCGACATAGTGAATCGCCTCTTTCGGCTGGCCTTCGCGCTCCAGGTGGGCCACGCCACTGGGCTCGGTCACAAAGAACCAGTCGGAGATGCTGTCGGTGACCAGACGGTTGATCTCCTCGGGCATGGAGCGGTCGCCGCTACGCAGACCGGCCTCGACATGCGCAACGGGGATATGCAGCTTCTTGGCCACGATGGAGCAGGCCAGGGTCGAATTCACATCGCCCACCACCAGCACGGCGTCGGGCGGTTCCTTCTGGCACAACTCCTCGAATGCGATCATGATCTTGCCGGTCTGCTGCGCATGGCTGCCGCCGCCGGCGGCCATGAACACGTCGGGCTGCGGAATGCCAAGCTCCTCGAAAAAAACGTCGTTCATCTCCCGGTCGTAGTGCTGGCCGGTGTGGATGATCTTGAACGCCAGGCCGCCGTGGGCCTGGATCGCCCGCACGATGGGCGCGATCTTCATGAAGTTGGGGCGCGCGCCAGCGACGAGGTAGAGGGTTTTCATGGCCCCGATATTACCCGCGCCGTTTGACGGTTCTGCCAGGTGGCCACCGCCCAAAATGGGGTCAGTGCGGCATTTCTGCCCGCAGGAACCGAATTCCTGCCTGGTCCTTGACCGACAAGACCGGCGCATCGCCCATGGCCAGAGGCCAGTCGATTCCCAGCGTGGGATCGTCCCAGGCAATGCAGCGCTCGTGCTCCGGTGCGTAGTAGTCGGTGGTCTTGTATAGAAAGTCCGCGGTCTCCGACAGCACCAGAAAACCGTGGGCAAGCCCCGGCGGTACCCACAATTGCCGCTTGTTGGCGCCACTGAGCACCTCGCCCGCCCACAGGCCATACGTTGGCGACTCTGGCCGAATGTCCACCGCCACGTCGAACACTTCGCCAGCGACAACCCGTACCAGTTTGCCTTGCGGCTGAACTGCCTGGTAATGCAGGCCGCGCAACACGTTGCGGGCCGAGCGGGAGTGGTTGTCTTGCACGAAGCGCAGATCCAGACCGGTGGCTTGGTTGAATGCGCGCTGGTTGAAGCTTTCCAGAAAAAAGCCGCGCTCGTCACCAAACACATGGGGCTCGAGCAGCAACACGTCGGGGATGACACACGGCGAGATCTTCATCAGAACACCCTGTCCTGCAGCAACCGCAGCAGATACTGCCCATAACCGGACTTGGCCAGCGGTTGGGCCAATGCTTTCAATTGGGCGTTGTCGATCCAGCCATGCCGCCACACGACCTCTTCCGGCGCAGCGACCTTCAGCCCTTGCCGGCTTTCGATGGTCTGGATGAACTGGCTCGCCTCCATCATCGATTCGTGCGTGCCGGTATCGAGCCACGCATAACCCCGGCCCATGGTCTGCACATCGAGCTTGCCCTGCTTCAGGTAGAGCTGGTTCAAATCGGTGATCTCCAGCTCGCCGCGCGCGGACGGCTTGACCTGCTTGGCGAGTTCCACAACCTGTTGGTCGTAGAAATACAGGCCGGTCACGGCGTAACGCGATTTGGGTTTGATCGGCTTTTCCTCCAGGCTGACCGCGCGACCATCGGCGTCGAACTCGACCACGCCATACCGCTGCGGGTCGTTCACTG
>CAZADK010000721.1:0-2388 GCA_964483855.1 uncultured Rhodoferax sp. | reverse complement strand
GGTCGCCGGCCGACCGCCAGCAGCACGTGGCTGGCACGCAGCGAGCGGGCGTCGGGTCCGCACTGGGCGCCGACGACGATGTGTTTGCCGTCACGGGAAAGCTTGATGCATTTGGCGCCCAGCTCGAACGCGATACCGTCACCTGCGAGGATATCCCGGATGCCGTCCGACACGTCCTCGTCCTCGCGGTGCAGCAGCTTGTCGGACTGCTCGACGACCGTGACCCGTGCACCGAAGCGGCGCATCATCTGCGCGAACTCCAGGCCGATGTAACTGCCGCCGATGATGACCAGGTGCTCGGGCACTTCGCCCAGTTCCATGATCGTGCGGTTGTCCAGCGTCGGCACGTCGTCGATGCCCTCGATGTCCGGGTGGGTCGCGCGGGCGCCCACGTTCAGGAATATGCGCGGCGCGGTCAAGCAGCGCTTGCCGACCTGGATCGTTTGCGGCGCGCTGAACGCCGCCTCGCCGACGATGACCTGCGCCTGGTCCAGGCCGTGCATCCACTTCGTCACGCCCTCGCGCGACTGGGCGACGATGCCGTCCTTGCGCGCCATGATGCGCGCCATGTCCGCCCGGATCTCCCCAGCCGAGAAGCCGAACTCGGCGCCGCGCCGTGCCAGGTGCAGCGCCCGTGCACTGGCGATCAGCGTCTTGGTCGGAGTACATCCGACGTTGACGCAGGTGCCGCCAAACGGGCCACGTTCGATGACCGCGGTGCGCAGGCCCTCCTTGCTGCAGCGCGCGGCAATGGGCGGCCCGGCCTGACCAGCGCCGATGACGATGGCATCGAATGTTTCTGTTGTCATGGTGACTCTTTCAAAATAGGGGATTTTTTGCCAGACCCATCCCACCCATGGCAGTCTTGTCGATGGTGCCGAGTGCCCGGGTGCCGGTGCGGCGCCTGTTCAATCCAGCGACACGACGGCCCATCGCGCGTCACCACCTGACGCCTTGATTCTTGCACGCCGCTTGGCCGGGGTCGAGGCCCGGCGCGCGGGCCCGATGCGACGCGGTCGGTTCAAGCTGCCGCCTGTAGCGCCACGGCGCTTGCAGTTGAACGCGATCAAGAAGCCGCGCTGCGCCGTTGACAGCGCCCGGCACGCGCAGTCGTCATGGGGAAAGACCGCCCAGCCCGCGCCACATGTCGCGCCACGAACTGTGCTCTGGCATCACATACACCATGCCGCGCCCGCGCCCCAGAACGGGGCCAATCACACGGTCGTAAAAAGCCTCGGGGACCACGACGCAACCGGCCGAGGCGCGCTTGTCGCCGACTTTGGCCGAGGCCAACTGCAGTGCCCGCTGTGTTCTGGTCGCTCCATGGCGCAGCCTGTGGATGGCCAGGGCACTGTCGTAGTCGATCCAGACTACCGGCTCTCCATCCAGGTTGCGCCCGGGTTCGGATTCGAATCTGCCAGCCGGCGTGGTGAGATCCGACCTGCGCAACGTTCCATTTTTGGTGCGTTCGCCCACACCCGCAGCCGCGAGATCGCCGGCGGTCAAACCGAGCAGCACGCGGGAGGCCCCTGCCAATCTGCCGTCCGCGTGATACACCAGGGCCAGGCCCGCCCGTTTGTGGACGACCGCAAACGGCAAGCCCGCGTGATCGCCAGTTTCCAATACGCGCCGGGCCAATTCGTAAGCCGCCTGCGGCGCAGCGTCTGAATCTTCATGGTGCGTCATTGCATTGGACGCATGCACATTGTGCAGGCCCAGGCATGCAACAACAAGGATCAAGGGCGTGAGGAAGCGAAACACCGCGTGCTTTGTTGCCGTCGTGCAAGGTCAATAAATGGTCTCGGCAACAGCGGCAGTCGATGCAGCTGTGCTTCGGAGCCATGCTACGAATTGCGCCGGTGGCTGATCGTTTGATAAGACCGGTCGCAGGGTGGCAATTCCCCCTGCATTCACTGGCATCGCATTTGGCCTGCGTTGGCGGGGACGCTTCTCCTACTTTCAGCCGGGCCGCCGGCTGATTCCCATGGGCAGCACCGCCCGTTACGCTTCAGATTGACCGGCTGGACCGGCAAGCGGCGCCGCCAATCGGTGGCGCGGTAACTAAATCACAGGGACGAAAATCATGAAATCGACGAAATATCTCTTGTCAAGCGTTGCAGCAATTGCGGTAGCCGGCACACTTTCACTTGCCTACGCCCAAACCACAACCCAGGGTTCAAATAGTGGGACCGTGGCCAAGCAAGGAGACCGAGCCACGACCACGCCAGGAGTGACGAACGACGGGACCACCGCCGCCGGCACCATGAACAGCCAGGGCACGGCAACGACCAATCGCCGCGCTGACGGCACGACCGGAACGAATCTGAACGCGGACGGCACCATGAATCGCCGCGCTGACGGCACGAACCGGACGAATATGAACGCGGA
>CAZADK010000720.1:0-2396 GCA_964483855.1 uncultured Rhodoferax sp. | reverse complement strand
CGGCGGCATGACACGCAATGTGCAGAGCCTGCAGGCATTGCCGCGGTTCGATGCAGACCGAGCCGAACAATGGATGCTGCGTGCCAATGCCCTGTTGCGCACGCGCCGCGAGATGCTGCGCGTCGAGGTGCGCGATGCGCAACTTCGGTTCGAGACGGCGGTGGATTCGGACCTGCAGGCCTCACTTTTCGACGCGGCGCAACGGGCCCAGCTGACGGACGAAGTGAAAGCCGCCTGTCGCCAGGCGCGCAGTACGCGCGGGCCGGTTTATGCATCCAGCGGGCTTCAGGTTGCGGTGAACGGGCAGCGTCAGAGGTTGCTGGAGCTGTGTCTGCCGCTGGGAGGCGCCGCCGAAACCTACCTGGTCGTGACCTACGCGCTGGGCGAAATGCTCAACGAGATGGTGGCCGAACCCTTCGCACGTGCCTATGACGTCGCATTCTCCGACCGCGATGGCTTGCGCCTGGCGTTCCACGGCGTCACGCGCCGCGGCAACCGCACCTTCAGCGCCCAGCATGTGCTGGAGCTGCCCGGCCAGGCGCTGGTGTTGCGGCTCGACAGCTGGCGCGGTACGCCGGCCCTGTTCCCCAACTTCCTGACCGCGATGGTGGTGGCGATGGCAATCGGCCTGGTCGCGGTGCTGATCCTCCTGGCACGCGACATGCGCCGGCGCCTGCGCGCGGAGCGTGAACTCGCCGATGCGCTGGCGTTTCGCAAGGCCATGGAGGACTCGCTGGTCACCGGGCTGCGGGCGCGCGACCTCGAAGGGCGCACCACCTATGTCAATCCGGCCTTCTGCCAGATGGTGGGTTTCAGCGCCCCGGAACTGATCTTGGCCGGCGCGGCCTTGCCGTACTGGCCGGCGGAGCAGTTCGACGAATACCAGGAACGATTGCAGGCTCCGCTGCATGCCACGCAGCCGCCGCGCGAAGGGTTCGAGTCGGTGTTCGTGCGCAAGGACGGTTCTCGTTTTCCGGTGCTGATCATCGAGGCGCCGCTGATCGACGCGTACGGCGTGCAGACCGGCTGGATGACCGCCTTCCTGGACATCAGCGAGCAGCGCCGGATCGAGGAGATCTCCCGCGCCTCGCGTGAGCGCCTGCAGGCTACCGCGCGCCTGGCCACCATCGGCGAGATGGCCTCGTTGCTGAGCCACGAGTTGAACCAGCCGCTGGCGGCCATTGCCAGTTATGCCAACGGGTCGATCAACATGATGCGCAACGCAGGAATCGGGCTGGCGTCGGAGCGTTCCGACGCCGGTTTGGGCCTGCCGCCTCAGGACACGCGGCTGGTCGAGGAAGGGCTGCAGCATATCGCGGACCAGGCGCAACGCGCGGGCAAGATCATCAAGAGCGTGCACGATTTTGTGCGCCGACGTGAGCGCGTGCGGGAGATGGTGCGGGTGCGCGACCTGTTCGGTGCCATCTTGCCGCTGATCGAGTTGCAGGCGCGCAAGCTGGGTGTGCGTTGCCACGTGCGGGCCGACGACGGACTGCCCAGCCTGTTGTGCGACCGCACCATGGTCGAGCAGGTTCTGCTGAACCTGGCGCGCAATGCGATGCAGGCCATGGACCAGGTCCCGCAACAGCATCGGCAACTGGTATTGCAGGCCCGGCGCGCACCGAGCAGCGAGCGCACTGCCCACGCCCAGGGCTGGCTGGAGTTGTCGGTCACCGACACGGGCACCGGCATCGCGGCCGACGTATCCGACAAATTGTTCACGCCGTTTTTCACCACCAAGGACGAAGGCATGGGCCTGGGCCTGAGCCTGTGCCGCACCGTCGTCGAACAACACGGCGGGTTTCTGGCCTACGGGCCGAACCAGCCCCAAGGCATGGTGTTCCGGTTCACGCTGCCGCTGGCGCCGCTGGCACCGCGACCCGGCCGCGCGGACGAGCCCGCCCCGCTGGACGAGCCCGCCGCCGCGCTAGCGCAGCCATAAGACAATACCGCGATGCAACCGACCCACGACGCGACGGTGTTCATCGTCGACGACGACGCCAGTGTGCGCTCCGGCCTGGCCTGGCTGCTGCGCTCGCGCGGCCTTTCCAGCCAGGCCTTCGATGGGGCGAAGGCCTTTGATGCGATGCTGGAGGCGGGTTTCCGCCAGGGCCATGCCTGCTGCCTGTTGCTCGACGTGCGTATGCCGGTCATGAGCGGTCTGGCCTTGTTCGAGCGCATGATCGAGCGTGGCCTGTGCCGGGCGATTCCGGTCATCTTCCTGACCGGCCATGCCGATCTGCCGACCGCAGTCGATGCGGTCAAGCGTGGTGCCTTCGACTTCTGCGAAAAGCCGGTTTCCGACAACGCGCTGGTCGACCGCGTCGAACTCGCTCTGGCGCAATCGGCGCGGCAGTTGCACCAGCAGTCCCAGCGCGAGACGATCGACCGTATGC
>CAZADK010000719.1:0-2403 GCA_964483855.1 uncultured Rhodoferax sp. | reverse complement strand
CCACGTTGCGATTGTCTTCGCCGGCCTGGTTGGCGCAGCCGTAGATGACGTCGGTGACGGCCTGCCAGTCGACCCTGGCATTGCGCGCCATCAGCGCCTTGATCGGAATCGCGCCGAGGTCATCGGTGCGCACCGAACTGAGCACGCCGCCGTATCGGCCGAAAGGGGTGCGGATGGCGTCGCAGATGTAGGCGTGGTTCATCGGGGTTCTCCTGGGGCCGGGTGGGGTTGTGCTTGCCAGCACCGCCGTTCGCAGTGGGTCAGGCAGCAATCGGCAGGCCGATCAGGCGTTCGAGCTCGGCATGCTCCAGGCCCTCGACCTTGTCGATCAGACGCAGGCCCTGAGGCGTGCAGGCGAGCGTGGCCAGATCTGAATAGATACGTTTGACGCAGGCGATGCCCGTCAGCGGGTAGCTGCATTGCGCCACCACCTTGCTCTGCCCCTGCCGGGTCAGCAGGTCCATCATGACCCAGGTCTGCTTTGCGCCTACGGCCAGGTCCATGGCGCCGCCCACCGCGGGAATCGCCCCAGGCTCGCCGGTGTGCCAGTTGGCCAGGTCACCGGTGGCGGAAACCTGGAACGCACCGAGCACGCAGATGTCGAGATGGCCGCCGCGCATCATCGCGAAGCTGTCGGCATGGTGGAAATAGGCGCCGCCCTTGAGCAGCGTGACCGGTTGCTTGCCTGCATTGATGAGGTCGTAATCCTCTTCGCCCTCGGTCGGCGCCGGGCCCATGCCGAGAATGCCGTTCTCGCTGTGCAGGAGTATTTCGCGCTCGGCCGGAATATGGTTGGCCACCAGCGTCGGCATGCCGATGCCCAGGTTGACAGTGGCGCCTTCCATGATGTCTTGCGCCACGCGCCGGGCGAGCTGGTCCTTGCTGCGTTTTTGGTAGTTCATGTCGGGTTCCGTCTGGTTGTTCCGAAGGTGCTGACCGCCCCCTTGGGGGGCATCGAACGCAGTGAGTGTGGGGGTAGCTTCAACCTAGGCTGCCTTCTTCGCGCCGCCAGCCTGGGTGGCCATGCGATCGATCAGCACGATCTGGTGCACGTGGATACCGGGAGTCACGATGGCCTCGGGGTCGAGCGTGCCCAGCGCCACCACCTCGTGCACCGTCGCCACGGTCTTGCGCGCCGCCGTGGCCATCACCGGGCCGAAGTTGCGCGCCGCCTTGCGGTAGGTCAGGTTGCCCCAGCGGTCGCCGCGCTCGGCCTTGATCAGCGCCAGGTCGGCATGGATCGGCATCTCCAGCACATAGTGCCGGCCGTTGATCTCGCGCGTTTCCTTGGGTGAGCCGTCGGCGTTTTTCGCCAGCTCGGTGCCGTAACCAGTGGGCGAGAAGAATGCACCGATGCCGGCACCGGCGGCGCGGATACGCTCGGCCAGGTTGCCCTGGGGCACCAGCTCCAGCTCCAGTTGGCCGCCGCGGTACAGGCCGTCGAAGACCTGGCTGTCGACCTGGCGCGGAAAACTGCAGATCACCTTGCGCACCCGGCCCGCCTTGAGCAGCGCCGCCAGCCCGGCGTCGCCATTGCCGGCGTTGTTGTTGACGATGGTCAGGTCCTTCGCGCCCTGTTCTATCAGACCGGCGATCAGTTCGTTGGGAATGCCGGCAGTGCCGAAACCACCGATCATCACGGTGGCGCCGTCGCGCACGCCTGCCAGTGCATCGGTGACCGTGTTCACTATCTTGTTGATCATCTGTTGGTCTCCGGATGGGCCGCATGTGCGACCGGCGGCATCTTGCGACGACGACCCTTCAGGTCATGGGTTCGTCAACGCTGCAAGTTTACGTGCGTGACGGCGGCACGCTGTTCCGTCTGAGCCCGGGCTGCCTGGATCCGGGGATTGTGCTCTGTCGTCGATGTCGATCCGGCACGTGGACGTGTCGTTCAAGGAGGCGCTGGTCGCGCAGTTGCAGCGCCGGGGTTGTGCGCTGCGACGTCCATGTCCGGCCCCGGGATCAGGTCTTGATACGGATCAAGACGCGACACGTCCTGCGGCCTAAACTGCCACTGGTCACTCAGGCGCTGTCGCGCCGGTCCGCAATCGGGCCTCGTTCCCTCTTTCCGGCGCCGGCTTCCGGGCGGGGGCCGACCACGCGAAGGCCAAGACGAAACCCATGTTGTCCCGACACCTCAAGACTTGCGCACACCAGCACGGCCCCGTTGCGCCTGCGGCAGCATGACCGACGAGCGCCCCGCAACCGGCACGCCCGCGGGCACGCCGGGCGCCGCGACCCCTGGCGCCGTCGTGTTCTCCGCACATGGCCTGGCCAAGATCTACGTCACCGGCGACGTGCAGGTGCATGCCTTGCGCGACGTCGACCTCGAGATCCGCCGCGGCGAATTTGTCGTGCTGCTCGGTGCCTCGGGCAGTGGCAAGTCGACGCTGCTCAACA
>CAZADK010000718.1:0-2407 GCA_964483855.1 uncultured Rhodoferax sp. | reverse complement strand
ATCAGCTTGCGGCAGATATGGTCCAGCTTGGCTTCCTGGGCCTGCGCCAGCGTCAACGACGGCTGCGCAAAATAGGCGCAGGAGTAGACCCGTTTCGGATCGAGCCACAAGGCATAAAAGTCGTCACTCACATCGTAGTGAAACTGCACCTGCTCGCTGTCGCGCTTGATCGAGTGCGCGGCAGCCGAGTGCATGCGGCGGGCCGCGCGTTTCCACCAGGGGGTGTGTTCCGGTACCGGTGAAGACGACAACAACCGGGCGGCGACGTCCATCACGTTGCGCATCGTGCCTTCGATGCGGATCCGGTCTTCGACAAAACCTGCGGCGATCTTGCCGATCTCGCCGGCCGCCAGCAATGCGACCGCAGGCCAGCGTGCGAACTCCAGGGTGACTTTGGCGCGGCGCGGGCCCACCACGCGGCCGCCCGGCAAGCGCAGGCTCAAAGGGACATTCAAACGTGCGAGTTGGGACTCGGCGCTTCGGATCAAGTGCTCCATGGATGGATTCTTGCGATGTAGGCGGGTTTCGTCAATGCCGGCCTGATGCCGGCTTGATGCTGACCTGATGCTGCGCGGCTGGTGGCCACGCGCTGCCCTTGCGCGCTGTTGCGGTTTGACCGTGTCGCTTGGCGTGCAAAGTCGACAGGCGGTGCATTCCAGGCAATCGACGGTGCTGTTTTCGGTGCTCCGGTCCGGCAAAATGTCGGTTGCGAGCCTCATGTGGTGACACCCCCGATATGCAGCGACTCATCTTCCGATTCTTGTGGACACTGCTCTTGAGCGCGGTGGGCCAGGTTCTGGCCGCTTCGGAGCAAGCCACTGGGGCGAGCGTGGCGCCGCCACCTGACCTGGGGTGGGCGCAGTTGTCGCCACCTGGTTATCGCGCCCAGGCCGTACTTGATCGCCTGGGCGTCAACCAGCTCGAAGACCGGGATGCCCGGGCCGAGGGCATCCTGGCCGAGGTTCGACGCGAGTGGCAAAAAGCGCCGCCAGTCGCGCGCTTGCCTGACGGACCGGTTCGCATGACGGGCTTCGCCGTCGTGCTGGAGGACGGCGACAAACCGGTCCGGCAGATTCTTCTGGTGCCTTACTACGGCGCCTGCATCCATTCGCCGCCGCCGCCCGCCAATCAGGCGGTACTGGTGACTTTGACTCAGGCTTTGCCGCGCAAGATGTATCAGTTTCCGATACGGGTTATCGGCAGGTTGACACAGAAATCGTCGGTGACGATCCACGGCAAGGTGGTGTACCGCATGGATGATGCCCATTGGGAACCCCACCCCTGGCCCAGGCAGCCGTTGCCGGTCTATCGGTTGCCGTAGGTCCTGTCCCGGCGATTCAGCGGGTCGTGGTGTGCCTGCGCTCCAGATGCGTGGCCACCATGCGGTAACCGGCCGTTCCCATCGCCGAGTCCGTCCTGCCGGTTTCGAGCCGCCCGCTGACCCACACCACATCCATGGTGTGCATGTCCGGCGCCGGTTCTGCCAGGCGAACATGCACCATCTGGTTGGCGGCAGGTGGCGGAACATGGATACATGCGCCAAAAAACGGCACCAGCAGGAATTCGCTCAGGCGTCCCTTGTTCGCCTCGAGCGGAACCAGATAGCCCGACAGGCGCACCAGCGCGCCGTCGAGTGCACGGTTGGTGGGTGCGTTGTCCCAGGTCTCGCGCATGCGTTGCGCCAAGGCGATTGCCGCGTCGCTACCGTCGCCGATTTGCGCGATCGCCGAGCCTTGGTATTGTTTGAGCGGATTCCAGCCGGTGGGGACCAGCGCGTCCCAGCCGATCTCCTGGAACTGCGGGTTGAGCCGAGCCCGGCTGGCTGCCGTGTCACGCTCGAAATCGCGCGCCAACCACTGCACGGCACCGCCCAGCAGCGCAATACATGCGAAGACACCCAGAAGCCGCAAGAGGGTTCGCATGTCCGGTCACTTTCTCTTGTAGGCCTCGACCCTGGATGCGACCATCGAATACCCACTGGCCCCCATGTTGGTGCTGCCGCGCACCAGGCCGAGGGTGCCGCTGACCCAGATCGCATCCATGGTCTGGAAACCCTGGATCGGCGACTGTGAGCGTACATGGACGATCTGGTTCGCCGGCGGTGGCGGCGTGTGGATGCAGGCGCCGAAGTAGGGCACCAGCAGGAACTCGCGGATGCCATCCCGGGCTTCGTCCAGCGGTACCAGGTAGCCGGGCAGCCTGATCCGTCTGCCGGCCAGCGAGGCGACCGTGGGCGCGTTATCCCAGATTTCGCGCAGCCGCTCATATTGTTGGATGGCGCGCGGATCGGTGTCTGACAGCGGCTTGACGTCTCCCAGCGACTTCATCGGGTCCCACCCTTGGGGCACCAGGGCGTCCCATGAGATTTCCGGAAAGTCGGCAGCGTCGGCGACAGCCGATGCCAGGC
>CAZADK010000717.1:0-2408 GCA_964483855.1 uncultured Rhodoferax sp. | reverse complement strand
CGCTGCTGCTGCGCCGCCCGCCAGGCCGCGAAGCCTATCCCGGCGACGTGTTCTATCTGCACAGCCGCTTGCTTGAGCGCGCCGCCCGTGTCAACGCCGACTATGTCGAAGCCTTCACCAAGGGTGAAGTCAAGGGCAAGACAGGTTCGCTGACCGCATTGCCGATCATCGAGACGCAGGCCGGCGACGTTTCCGCCTTCGTTCCGACCAACGTGATCTCGATCACCGATGGCCAGATCTTTCTGGAAACCAGCCTGTTCAACGCCGGTATCCGCCCTGCCATCAACGCCGGTATTTCGGTGTCTCGGGTCGGCAGCGCGGCGCAGACCAAGCTGGTCAAGAACCTGTCCGGCGGTATCCGTACCGACCTGGCCCAGTACCGGGAGCTGGCCGCGTTCGCACAGTTCGCCTCCGACCTGGACGAAGCCACTCGCAAGCAGCTGGACCGCGGCGCGCGCGTGACGGAACTGCTCAAGCAGCCGCAGTACAGCCCGCTGTCCATCGCGTTGATGGGCTCGTCGTTGTTCGCAATCAACAAGGGTTTCATGGACGACGTCGAAGTCAAGAAGATTTTGCCGTTCGAGCACGGACTGCACGCCTACCTGAAAGACAAGCACGCCGCCTTGCTGGACAAGCTGAACAAGGACAAGGCGATGGACAAGGAAGCGGAAGCCGAGTTGTCGGCCGCCATCGCCGCGTTCAAGAAATCTTTCGCCTGAAGCAGGTTTGATGGCACAAGCGCCCAGAGGCAGGAGTCACCATGGCAGCAGGTAAGGAAATACGCGGCAAGATCAAATCGGTGGAGAACACCAAGAAGATCACCAAGGCGATGGAGATGGTTGCTGCCTCGAAGATGCGCAAGGCGCAGGAGCGCATGCGGGCGGCCCGGCCCTATGCCGAGAAGGTCCGCAACATTGCGGCCAACCTGGGCAAGGCCAATCCCGAGTATGTGCATCCGTTCATGAAAACAAACGATGCCAAGGCCGCGGGCGTGATCGTCGTCACCACCGACAAGGGTCTGTGTGGCGGCCTGAACACCAACGTGTTGCGCATCGTCACTGGCAAGCTGCGCGAACTGCAGGCCGCCGGTACCGCGATCAGTGCGGTTGCCATCGGCAACAAGGGCCTGGGTTTTCTCAACCGGATCGGCGCCAAGACCGTGGCGCATGCCACGCAGCTTGGTGACAGGCCGCACCTGGACAAGCTGATCGGCCCGGTCAAGGTACTGCTGGACGCATACGCCAAGGGCGAGGTCAGCGTGGTCTACCTGAGTTACACCCGCTTCATCAACACGATGAAGCAAGAGCCGGTGCTCGAGCAACTGCTGCCGCTGTCGGCCGCCAAGATGCAAGCCGAGGCGCAATCCAGCGGCTCGCAGGCGGCGTGGGATTACATCTACGAACCGGACGCCCAGTCGGTGATCGACGACCTGCTGCTGCGGTATGTCGAGGCCATCGTCTACCAGGCCGTCGCCGAAAACATGGCGTCCGAGCAGTCGGCCCGCATGGTGGCGATGAAATCGGCCACCGACAACGCCGGCAGCGTGATCGACGAGCTCAAGCTGATCTACAACAAGACCCGACAGGCTGGCATCACCAAAGAACTTTCAGAAATCGTGGCCGGTGCGGCTGCGGTTTAAACCCGATTTATTTGTTGGAGCAAAAACGATGGCTCAAGAGAATTCAGCAGTGAACGCAGGCGTTCAGGGCAAGATTGTTCAGTGTATCGGCGCGGTGGTCGACGTGGAGTTCCCGCGTGACCGGATGCCCAAGATTTACGACGCCCTCAAGATGGAAGGTTCGACGCTGACGCTGGAAGTGCAGCAGCAGCTCGGCGACGGCGTCGTGCGTACGATTGCACTGGGATCTTCCGACGGCCTGCGCCGCGGCATGATGGTGAAAAATACCGAGAATCCGATCATGGTGCCGGTGGGCAAGGCCACGCTGGGTCGCATCATGGACGTGCTGGGCGCACCAATCGACGAGCGTGGCCCGGTAGCAAGCACGCAAACCGCGTCCATCCACCGCAAGGCGCCGGTGTACGACGAACTCAGCCCGTCGCAGGAACTGCTGGAAACCGGCATCAAGGTGATCGATCTGGTGTGCCCGTTCGCCAAGGGCGGCAAGGTCGGCCTGTTCGGCGGCGCCGGCGTGGGCAAGACCGTCAACATGATGGAGCTGATCAACAATATCGCCAAGGCGCACAGCGGCCTGTCGGTGTTCGCTGGCGTCGGTGAGCGTACCCGCGAGGGCAACGACTTCTACCATGAGATGGCCGACTCCGGGGTCGTGAACCTCGAAAAGCTCGAAGACTCCAAGGTGGCCATGGTGTACGGCCAGATGAACGAGCCTCCGGGCAACCGTCTGCGTGTGGCGCTAACCGGCCTGACGATTGCCGAGTCGTTCCGC
>CAZADK010000716.1:0-2417 GCA_964483855.1 uncultured Rhodoferax sp. | reverse complement strand
CGACCGGCTCGAACGCCAGGCGGCAGGGCTGGGCATCACGCCGTTCAATTTTTTCCTGGCCGCGATCGCGCTGTATTTCGCCCGTGTCGACGAGCGCGAGCAGGTCCTGGTCGGGGTACCGACGCTCAACCGCGGCGGACGGCGCTACCGGGACACCATGGGCATGTTTGTCGGCGTCATGGGCGTCAACGTGACCGTGGCGCCGGACATGACCGCGGCCGAACTGGTGGCGTCGGTCGGCGCGATCATGCGCTCGGCGCTGCGCCATCCCCGGTTTCCGCTAAGCGAGCTGGCGCGCGACCTGGAGGTGGTGCGCAGCGGCCGCGACGGGCTGTTCGACGTTTTGTTGTCCTTCGAGCGTCAGGATTACCAGGTCGCGTTCGGCGAGGCCGACCTGCTCGACTCGCGCCAGCTGTTCTCCGGCGCCGCGCGATATCCGCTGGGCATCACCGTGTGCGAATTCCATGCGCGCCAGGACCTGGAACTGGTGCTTGAGGGCAGCGCCGCCTACTTCTCGTCGAATGCCGTGGCTGCGCTGGCCGGCCGCATCTGGCATGTGGTGCAGGCACTGGCAGCCGACCCTGGCCGCAGGATTGCCGACCTGCCGGTGCTGCCGGCCGAGGAATTCCATCACATCGTGCATGCGCGGCACGAAGCCGTGGTCCGGCACCTGCAGCCGCGCACCTATGTCGCGTCGTTCGAACACCAGGCGGCACAACACCCGGATGCGTTGTGCCTGGTCTGGGATGGCGGGCAGATGGACTATGGGACGGTCAACCGCAGAGCCAACCAACTGGCACACCGGTTGGTCGGGCTGGGAGCGGCACGGGACCGCATCGTCGCGGTTGCCATGCCACGTGGCCCGGACCTGGTGCTGGCCATGCTGGCCATCGCCAAGGCGGGGGCAGCCTATCTGCCGCTGGACCCGGATGCGCCGCTGGCCCGGCTCTCCGTGGTGTTGCAGGACAGCGCAGCCGTGGCGCTGCTGGTGCAGCAGCCGGATTGGGACCGCCTGGCACCGTTGCATGTGCACACCATTGTCGGCGGCTGGCAGCAGGGGTTGTCTGACTTGCCGCTGCACGATCCTCCTGCGACGCCAGCGCCAGACGACCTGGCCTATGTGTTGTTCACCTCGGGCTCGAGCGGTCGGCCCAAGGGTGTGCTGATCGATCATGCGGTGCTGTCGCGGCGGCTGCATTGGTTGTCGCGCAGCTACGGCGTCACCGCCCAGGATCGCACCGGGCAGGCGACGCAAGCCACGTTCGATCCTTCGCTGATCGAGTTGTGCCTGCCGCTGGTGAATGGCGCGAGCATCGCCCTGGCGCCGCCGGGACGGCTGCTGCCGCAATCGCTGGCGGATTTCGCGCTGCGCCACCAGGTCACGATCATGGCCTTCGTGCCCTCGACGCTCAGTGGATTCCTCGACGCGGTGGGCGGCCGGGACGGGCTCGCCCTGCGCGTGGCCTGTTGCGGTGGCGAGGTGCTGGCGCCCGAGCTGGCACGGCGTTACCTGTCGCTCACCGGTGCGCGCCTGTTCAACGTCTATGGTCCCACCGAGGCCTGCATCTTCGCCACCGCCTGGGCTTGCCTGCCCGACGACGATGCCACCGTGTTGCCCGTGGGTCTGCCAGTGGACGACACCACCATCCATGTGCTGGACCGGCAACTGCGTGCACTGCCCGACGGGGTGTCTGGCGAGGTGTTCATCGGCGGACGGGGTCTGGCACGTGGTTATCTGAATCAGCCCGAACTGACTGCCGCCAGTTTTGTCGTCGATCCGTTCCGCCCCGGCGAGCGGCTGTACCGGACGGGGGACAAGGGCGCGCTCGATCACCTGGGCCGGTTGCATTTCCAGGGCCGGCTGGATCGGCAGGTCAAGCTGCGCGGATACCGCATCGAACTCGGCGAGATCGAGGCGGCGTTGCTGGCGATCGAGGGCGTCGCGCAGGCAGCCGCATGCAAGGTCGAGACCGGCGCACATGGGGCCATTCACGCCTGGGTCGCACCGGCGCGGCCGGACGACCATGAGCGGCTGCAGCGTGCCTTGCGTATGCGCCTGCCCGACTACATGGTGCCATCGGCGATCTGTTCTTTGCCGGTCTGCTTTTCAAAATAGCGGTTGGCGGCGTCGCATAAATACTGCGCTTCTTCTTCGGTGCAGACGGGTTGCTGATCGGCGGCGTGCTCGACATCGGTCGTGCCGATCAGGGTGAACCTGCCTTCATATGGAATGGCGAAGACGACGCGGCCGTCGGGTTGCTGCATCAGGTAGGACTGCTCGCCTTCATAAATGGCAGGCACCACAATATGCGAGCCGCGCACGAGACGGATTTTTGGTGTTGTCGGCGTGGAGAGGCCGGATGAATCCAGGATCTGCCGCACCCATGGGCCGCCGGCATTGACGACCATGCGGGCGC
>CAZADK010000715.1:0-2419 GCA_964483855.1 uncultured Rhodoferax sp. | reverse complement strand
AGCCACACCTGCGTGGAGTTGTTGCAGGCTGGGCACGCGGTGACGGTGCTCGACAATTTCTGCAACAGCCAGATCGAGTCGCTGCACCGGGTCGAACGCATCACCGGAAAGAAGCTGGCGGTGGTTCGCGCCGATATCCGCGACCCAGCGGCGCTGGAGCGGGCGTTGCGCAGCAGCGGCGCGCAGGCGGTGATCCATTTCGCGGGCCTCAAGGCGGTGGGCGAATCGGTGCAGAACCCGCTGGCGTATTACGACAACAACGTCTGCGGCACGCTCTGTCTGCTGCAGGCGATGCAGTCCTGCGATGTCAAGACGCTGGTGTTCAGCTCGTCGGCCACGGTATACGGCGATCCGCAGCGCCTGCCGCTGCAGGAGGACCATCCGCTGTCGGCAACCAACCCCTACGGCGCGACCAAGTTGGTGATAGAGAACATGTTGCGCGATCTGTACTGCAGCAACCCGGACTGGCGCATCTCCATCCTGCGGTATTTCAACCCGGTCGGCGCCCATGCGAGCGGCCTGATCGGTGAAGATCCGCAAGGCACGCCGAACAACCTGCTGCCGTTCGTCGCCCAGGTGGCAGTGGGCCGCCGGCCGCATCTCCACATATGGGGCAACGACTATGCAACGCCCGACGGCACTGGCGTGCGCGACTACATCCACGTGGTCGATCTGGCGCTGGGGCACTTGAAGGCGCTCGAACGGCTGCAGCGCCAGGCGGAATGCCGGGCCATCAACCTGGGCACGGGCACCGGCTACAGTGTGCTGGACATGGTGCATGCGTTCGAGCAGGCCAGCGGGCAACCGGTGCCGTACCAGATCGCCGCTCGGCGACCCGGCGACGTGGCTGCGTGTTACGCTGACCCGGCGCTGGCGAGCGACCTGCTGGGCTGGCGTGCCGAGCGCGACCTGCAAACCATGTGCGAGGACGCCTGGCACTGGCAGAACGGCAATCCGCACGGTTACCGGGCGGATGCAAACGAATGACATCGACAAGGGGAGAACGGCCACATGGCTAAAGGAATGATTCTGGCGGCAGGCCAGGGAACCCGGGTGCGCCCGCTCACCAACGACCTGCCCAAGGCCATGGTGCCTATCCTGGGCAAACCGGTCATGGAGTACCTGATCGAGCACCTGGCCAAATACGGCGTGAAAGAGATCATGGTCAACGTGGCGTTTCACAACGACAAGATCGAACAGTATTTCGGCGATGGACACCGCTGGGGTGTGCAGATCGGTTACTCCTACGAAGGGGTGCGCGCCCATGGCGACATCGTGCCCCGGCCGCTGGGGTCGGCTGGCGGCATGCGCAAGATTCAGGATTTCAGCGGCTTCTTCGACGAGACCACCCTCGTGCTCTGCGGCGATGCGTTGATCGACCTGGACATTGGCGCCGCCTTGCACGAACACAAGAAAAAAGGCGCGATTGCCAGCGTGGTGACGCTCAACGTGCCGCTGGAAGAGGTGAGGAACTACGGCATCGTCGTCGCCGGCAAGGACGGACGGGTCGAGTCGTTCCAGGAAAAACCCGAGCCGGCCGAGGCGCGCTCGACGCTGGCGAGCACCGGCATCTACATCTTCGAGCCGGCCGCGCTCGAGCGGATTCCCACCGGGCAGGTGTATGACATCGGCTCGCAGCTGTTCCCCAGCCTGGTGGCCGAGGGTCTGCCGTTTTATGCGCAAAGCCGGTTCTTCAACTGGATCGATATCGGCCGGGTCAGCGACTACTGGTCGGTGCTGCAACGGGTGCTGCGCGGCGACGTGGCGCAGATGAACATGCCCGGACGCGAGGTAAGGCCGGGTGTGTGGGTGGGCATCAACACGCGCATCCCGTGGGACTCGGTCGATATCCAGGGCCCGGTCTACATCGGCTCAGGCGTGTGTATCGAACCCGACTCCAGCATCGTCGGGCCGGCCTGGATCGGGCATGGCTGCACGTTGCGCGCCAAGTCCACCGTGCGGCGCAGCATCCTGTTCGAGTACACGCGCATCGGCGCCGGCATGTGTTTCGAAGACATGATCGTGTCGCCCGAATACTGCGTGAACCGTTTTGGCAAGACGCTATACCAGGGCGACGAGACGGCCGAGTTGCGCTGGGGCGATGCCCGTGGCTGATACCTTGTCGAGGGGCGCCTTGTGGTGACCGCGTACGACTTGCCGGACGGTGTACGTGTGCAGCCCGTGGTTCTGTCCGGCGGCTCCGGCACCCGGTTGTGGCCACTATCGCGCGAGAAATATCCCAAGCAGCTGCTGCCGTTGATCGGTGACGACTCGCTGCTGCAGGCCACGGTGCGCCGCACTGACGGCATCGGCAACGCGCTGGCTGCACCAATGGTGGTGTGCAACGAGGAATACCGCTTCGTGATTGCAGAGCAGCTGCGCCTGATGGGCAAGCCTGGCACCATCGTGCTCGAACCTG
>CAZADK010000714.1:0-2430 GCA_964483855.1 uncultured Rhodoferax sp. | reverse complement strand
ATTACCATGGCTGGCAGAGCCAGTCGTCGGGCCGTACCATTCAAGACCGGCTCGAGTCGGCACTGTCGCAACTGGCGGACCAGCCGATCTCGACCGTGTGCGCCGGCCGAACCGACACGGCCGTACACGCGCTGATGCAAGTGGTGCACTTCGACACATCCGCGGTGCGGCGCGACGTCTCCTGGGTGCGCGGCACGAACGCCCACCTGCCACGCGATATCAGCGTCGAGTGGGCTCAGCCGGTACCCAGGTCTTTTCATTGCCGTGCCAACGCCCTTTCACGACGTTATGCCTACTTGTTGTATGTATCGCAGGTGCGCCCCAGCGTGCATGGTGGACGCGTGGGCTGGGCCATGCACGCTCTGGACGTCGAACGCATGCGCGTGGCGGCTGACCTGCTGATCGGCCAACACGACTTTTCGTCGTTCCGGGCCGCGCAGTGCCAGGCGCTGTCTCCGGTCAAGGACATGCGCAGCATCACGATCGCGCAGCGCGGCGCTTTCCTGCGCTTCGAATTCGAAGCCAACGCCTTTCTGCACCACATGATCCGCAACATCATGGGTTGCCTGGTCGCCGTCGGGCAAGGCAAGCGGCCAAGCGCCTGGATCAGCGAGGTGTTGCACGCACGGGAGCGTCGCAGCGCCGCGCCGACCTTTGCGCCCGACGGTCTGTATTTCCTGGGTCCGCGTTACGACCCGCACTGGGGCCTGCCGGAACGTACTGCCGCGTATGATGGTTTGCCATGATGAACGTTGATGCCCTTGCGGTTGGCCGCACCCGGATCAAGATCTGCGGCCTGACACGGGAACAGGATGTGGACGTTGCGGTTGCCGCCGGTGTCGATGCGATCGGCTTCGTGCGCTACAGCAGGAGCCAGCGCCTGGTGTCGATCGAACGAGCGGTCGACCTCGCGCGCCGGCTGCCGCCGTTCGTCACGCCCGTCTTGCTGTATGTGAATGAAGAGACGCAGACCGTGCTGGACGAATGCGCCCGGCTGGCACTGGCTCTGGTGCAGTTCCATGGCGATGAGACGCCCCAGCAATGCCTGGACGCCACCCATGCAGGTGCGCGGGCATTCATGCGCGCTGCGCGTATTCCACTGGGGCCGGAGGCGGCAGCATTCGATCTCGTAGAATACGCAGCTCAATTCCATCGCGCCCACGCCATCTTGCTCGACGCCCATGTCGAAGGATATGGCGGCGCAGGCCGGACATTCAATTGGTCACTGCTGCCACCAAGCGTCAACTGTCACCTCGTCTTAAGTGGTGGACTCACGCCTGCAAACGTGACCGATGGCATCTTGCAGTTGCGGTCGCGTTGTAAAACGCTTTCCGTCGATGTCAGCTCCGGTGTCGAGGTGTCCAAGGGCATCAAGGACGCCGGCAAGATCCATCAGTTCGTCGCCGCGGTTCGCGCGGCGGACGCGCAACTCGCGAAAACCCATCATGCTCGATTACCAGCAACCTGACCCGACAGGCCATTTCGGGAACTACGGCGGCAGCTTCGTCAGCGAAACGCTGACCCATGCGATCCAGCAACTGAAGCAGGCCTATGCCCGCTACCAGCACGACCCGGAGTTCATCGCCGAATTCCAATACGAACTGGCCCATTTCGTCGGTCGCCCTTCCCCGATCTACCATGCGGCCCGCATGAGCCGTGAACAGGGTGGCGCCCAGATCTACCTCAAGCGAGAAGACCTGAATCACACCGGAGCGCACAAGATCAACAACACCATCGGCCAGGCGATGCTGGCGCGGCGCATGGGCAAGCCGCGCATCATTGCCGAGACCGGAGCGGGGCAACACGGAGTGGCCACAGCCACGATCTGCGCCCGTTATGGCCTCGAGTGTGTCGTCTACATGGGCAGCGAAGACGTGAAGCGGCAAAGCCCCAACGTCTACCGCATGCACCTGCTCGGCGCCAGGGTGGTGCCAGTGGACAGCGGCAGTCGCACGCTCAAGGATGCGCTCAACGAGGCGATGCGCGACTGGGTCGCCAACGTCGACAACACCTTCTACATCATCGGCACGGTGGCCGGGCCCCATCCCTACCCGATGATGGTGCGCGACTTCCAGAGCGTCATCGGCAAGGAATGTATCGAGCAGATGCCGGCGATGCTGACGGCGCAGTCCTGCCGGCACAAGCAGCCCGACGCAGTACTGGCGTGTGTCGGCGGAGGCAGCAATGCCATGGGCATCTTCCATCCCTACATTGCGTATGCGGACACGCGCCTGATCGGTGTCGAAGCGGCCGGCGAAGGACTCGACAGTGGCAAACACTCGGCGTCACTGCAACGCGGCAGCCCCGGCGTGCTGCACGGTAACCGGACCTACATCCTGCAGGACGACGACGGCCAGGTCACCGAGACACACAGCATCAGCGCAGGACTGGACTACCCCGGTGTCGGGCCAGAACACGCCTGGCTCAAGG
>CAZADK010000713.1:0-2442 GCA_964483855.1 uncultured Rhodoferax sp. | reverse complement strand
GCATGTGGTCGTGCGGAGATGCCTGCAGCCAGACGGTCGTGCAATGCGCCAGCAACTGGCTGAACGTGGCCGGATCGGACACCAGGCCGCCGGGGGTCGCGATCACCGCTTGCGGGTAGATCTGTATCGCTTCCTCCAGCGCCCGCCGTTCATAACGCCGATACGCGTTCGCGCCATACAAGGCCTGGATCTCGGCCACGCTGCAACCGGCAAACTTTTCGATCGCACGGCTCAACTCGACGAACGGACAACCCAGGTCGGCCGCCAGCAGCTGGCCCAGCGTCGACTTGCCGGCACCACGCAATCCGACCAGGGCCACGCGCGGGTTGCGCGCGCGGATGCCGCCACCGGTACCGAGCAATTCACCGATCGCGACGCGGACCTTCTGCAAGGTCGCCTCGTCGCGGCGTTCGAGCATCTCGCGAATCATCAGCCACTCCGGCGACGAGGTCGTCACGTCGCCGATCAACTCGCCGAGCGCACACTGCAATGCGCCGGACACCTGCAGCAGCACCAGGATCGACACATTGCCGATGCCATATTCCAGGTTCGCCAGGTGGCGCTCGGACACGTCGGCGGCCAGGGCCACCGCCTTGCGTGTCATGCCGCGGCGCGCGCGCAGGGCCCGCACCCGCTCACCCAAGGCGACGAGAAACGGGTTTTTGTCTTCGCCGTTTTCTGTGGCGGATTCAGCGCCCGACGGCGGGACTGCCAGCGGCTCGGAAACATGCAATATAGTACTTGGCATCGATTCGGTCGTGGTTTTGCGGTGACAAGCAGGATAGTTCATACTGCCACTGGACGCAACCCGGTTGACACAACGGCCGGCAATGACCAACCGATGTTCACCCCACCGCCACTGGCAAAATCCAGCGGTTCAGGCTGCGCGAACGCCAGACCAGCGCGCGCAATTGACTACCGGCGAAAACGCGCCGTGCAATGGAGTTCGCGATGGGCCACTACAACGCTGAAATCCTCTGGGAACGCGGCGACCAGGATTTCCTTGCCGGGTGTTACAGCCGGGCGCACCGGCTACGCTTCGATGGCGGGCTTGACATCGCCGGGTCGTCGTCGTCCCATGTCGTGCCACTACCCTGGTCCGACCCGGCGGCGCTGGATCCGGAGGAGGCCTTCGTGTCGTCCATCGCCAGTTGCCACATGTTGTGGTTCCTGTCACTGGCGGCGAAAGCCGGTTTCTGCGTCGAGCGTTATCGCGACAACGCCGAGGGCGTGATGCGCGGAAACAGCAATGGCAAGTTGTTCGTCAGCCGCGTCACGCTGCGCCCGGCTGTGCTGTTCCGCGGGCCCGCGCAACCGGATGCCGACGCCGTCGTCGGCTTGCACCACCGGGCGCACGAAGAATGTTTCATTGCCAACTCGGTGCTGACCGAGATCGTCTGCGCGCCGGTGCTGGCGCCGTGAGAAACAATCGGTCAGCGTCGGCGAAATTCGCGGTACAGCAGGTACAACCCGCTGGCCACGACGATGGCCGCCCCGCCGACGACGGCCGCATCCGGCACATGGCCGAAGATCAGCCAGCCGAACAGCGTCATGTAGATGATCTGCTGGTACAGGAAGGGTCCGAGCACGGCCGCCGACGCGTAGCGGTGGGCCTGGGTCACCATCAGGTGTCCGAGGCCACCGTACACGCCCATCGACAGCACCAGGATCCAGGTCAAGGTGTCCTGTGGCGTCGTCCACTGCCACAAGCCGAACGGCGCCAGCAACACGGCCGCGCCGCCCGCCGACCACAACTGGGTGGTTGCCGGCAACTCGGTAGCCGCCATGTGCCGGGTCAGCATGTTGAACAAGGCATATAACACCGCGTTGATCAGGGACACCACGATCGCCGGATGGAAACCCTGCGACCACGGACGCACGATCAGCAACACGCCAGCGAATCCGACCAGGATGGCGACCCAGCGCCGCGCGTCGAGCCGCTCGTCCAGCAGCCGGGCACTGATGACCGCAATCAGGATCGGCACCGAGAACTGGATCGCACCGGTCACGTCGAGCTGCAGGTATTGCAGCGCCCAGAAGTTCAGCGCAGTCATCACCGCCTGCATCAACGCACGCAGCAACTGCAGCCGCGGCAGCCGGGGGCGGTACAACGACCAGCCATAACGCGGCGTCAGCGCCAGCGCGGCCAGCACCGTGTGGGTGACAAACCGCAGCCATACCACCTGGAACACTGGCAGTGCCAACACCAGCCACTTCGCGGTGCCGTCGAGCGCGGCAAAACACAGCGTGGTGACACTCACCATGGCGATGCCGAGCTGGCGGTTGCGCGCCGTGTCTTGTTCGAGCATGGTTATGGCCCCCAACCCTGGCTTCGCCAGGCCCCCCGAGGGGGTGCGAGGAAACTTGGGGCGGCCCGGCGTTTCGTCATGGCCCCCAACCCTGGCTTCGCCAGGCCCCCCGAGGGGGTGCGAGGAAACTTGG
>CAZADK010000712.1:0-2447 GCA_964483855.1 uncultured Rhodoferax sp. | reverse complement strand
GCGTCAGGCAACCGTTCTTGATCGACCGGGGTTCGCGGGCGACCACACGACGATGCCGTAGGCCGAGGGTTGGCTTGCGCCCGAGACCATCGAGAGTTCGACCTGCGGGTGTTCGTTGAGGCGCACGCCGTGCGCCTGCAAGGACCACGCGACGCGGTCTCCGCCGTGCGGGTGCTGACCAGGTTCGGCCATCGTAGGGGACTCCTGCGGTGCTCGGGCTTTGGTGTTGTTCCGGCCCGGGTCCGGCTGCCCGGGAGTATCTCCGTGGCATGCGGTTTGGGCAAGCCGGCGCGGTGTGTCTCTGGCGCAGGGGCGGGTTCTACAATCGACGCAACAGAAGGGTGCCAATGGCCATTTATGCTCTGGGCGATCGAGCCCCGACGATTCCCGAGTCCGCCTGGGTGGCCGACAGCGCACAGGTGATCGGTGACGTGACCCTGGGGCAAGACGTCAGTATCTGGTTCGGCGCAGTGTTGCGTGGCGACACCGATCACATGCGTATCGGCCGCGGCTCCAATATCCAGGACGGCAGCGTGTTGCATGCCGACGTCGGCCGCCCGCTCACGGTCGGCGAGGACGTGACGGTGGGCCACCAGGTGATGCTGCACGGCTGCACGATTGGCGACGGCAGCCTGATCGGCATCGGCGCGGTGGTCCTCAACGGTGCGCGTATCGGCAAGCATTGCCTGGTCGGTGCCGGTGCGCTGGTGACCGAGGGCAAGGAGTTTCCCGACGGCTCGATGATCATCGGCGCGCCGGCCAAGGCGGTGCAGCAACTCACGCCCGAGCAGATTGATGGCCTGCGGGGCAGCGCGCGGGGTTATGTCGAGAACGCGCGGCGTTTTCGGGAGACATTGAAGAAAATCGGTTGATTCGCAGCCGGCCTTGCCGGCCCCGCCAACCGCAGGAACGCCCTTTGTCCGAATTGCACAAGTTTCTTTTTGACGGCATGCCGGTGCGCGGTATCGTGGTGCGACTGACCGACGCCTGGACCGAGATCCTGCACCGGCGCGCTGCCAACACCAAGACCGGCGCCTACCCGGCGCCAGTGACCCATCTGCTCGGCGAGTTATTGGCCGCGGCCACGCTGATGCAGTCCAACATCAAGTTCGATGGTGCGCTGGTGATGCAGATCATGGGTGACGGCCCGGTCAAGCTGGCGGTGGCCGAGGTGCAGCCAGACCTGAGCATGCGTGCGACAGCCAGCGTGATCGGCGCGGTGGCGGTTGATGCCAGCCTCAGTGCGATGGTCAATGTCGGCAATGGCGGTCGCTGTGCGATCACGCTCGATCCGCGCCAGCGGCTGCCGGGGCAGCAGCCCTACCAGGGCGTGGTGCCCCTGTTCGGCGACCGGGGCGAGAAGCTGGAGGCGCTGGGCGACGTGCTGCAGCACTACATGCTGCAAAGCGAGCAACTCGACACCACGCTGGTACTGGCGGCCAACGACAAGGTCGCGGCCGGGTTGCTGATCCAGCGCCTGCCGCTGCACGGTGCTGCCAACCTCGACGCCGAGGGCCGGCGCGCCGACGAGGACGAGATCGGCCGCAACGAGGATTACAACCGGATCGCGACACTGGCTCGCAGCCTCACCCGCGACGAATTGCTGGCGCTGGAGGTGGACGCCATCCTGCATCGTCTGTTCTGGCAGGAAGACTTGCTGCGTTTTGCGCCACAGGCGGCCGATCCGCGGCCGCATTTCGCCTGCAGCTGCAGCCGCGACAAGGTCGGCTCGATGATCGTGGCCCTGGGCGAGGAAGAGGCTGCCAGCATCCTGGGCGAGCGCGAAGACATCGAGGTGGGCTGCGAGTTCTGCGGCATGCAGTACCGCTTCGACGCGATCGACGCGGCCCAGCTGTTTCGTCCGGCCAGCCAGGTGCCCGGAGCCAGTTCGAGCGCACACTGACCTGCTGCCGAGTGGGCGGGGCGCGCCAAGGCGCCTGGCCTATTTCGTGATCTGCACCAGGATCTCGTTCGGCCGCACCATGCCCAGTTCGAGCCGTGCCTTCTCTTCGACCATGTCCATGCCTTCTTGCAGGTCGCGAACCTCCGCCTGCAGCTGCTCGTTGCCCTGGCGCTCACGCTCGTTGAGTGCCTGCTTGTCGCCCAGTTGCCGCGCCAGCGCCGACACGTTGGGAATGCTGCCGCGCCCGTACCACAGCTGGCCGTGCAGGATCACCAGCAAGGCGATCAGCGCCAGCGGGATGATGCGGTTGCGCATGGTCGGGTGGCGGTCGTGTCAGCGCGGGTGGGGTCGGCGCGGGCGGCGGCGCGCGCCTGTCAGCGCAGGTTGTAGAAGGCCGCGCGGCCGGGATAACTGGCGATCTCGCCCAGGTCTTCCTCGATGCGCAGCAACTGGTTGTACTTGGCCATGCGGTCGGAGCGGCTCAGCGAACCGGTCTTGATCTGGCCGGCGTTGGTGCCCACCGCGATGTCGGCAATGGTGGTGT
>CAZADK010000711.1:1971-2449 GCA_964483855.1 uncultured Rhodoferax sp. | reverse complement strand
CGGAGCAAGAAAATGAACCCATAAAGCGGCCCAAAGGCCAAAAATCACGTACGTATCAGCAGGCAGTACCGACGGGTTTTGAAGCCGACACTTTTCGTGCGGACCCCGTAACCGGATTCGAGGGAGCTATCGAGAAATACCGATGGCCAGCGAGCCATCGCGAAGGACGCCATCAAGGCTGGCCAGCGGAACCTCACAGGGTCGTAGACCGCCGCCTCGATAGCGGACTCAAAAGATCGAAATGGTTTTAGGAAGGCAACACGCGGCGAAGCCAGTGGCAGCCGTCGGGGCCGCAGAGCCAGGGCGGCTCAACGACAGAATGCGAGGGTGTAGAGGAAGCGAAGAGACCTTTGCGCCTATCGGCCCGAGACCAGCAAGCGTGCACGTGGGTACAAGGTCTACCCCCACCCGCCGCGCTCACGAGCGCATGGCAGAAATGAAGGCGATGGCCCAAAGCAAATTGGCCGCCCGATAACGC
>CAZADK010000711.1:0-1961 GCA_964483855.1 uncultured Rhodoferax sp. | reverse complement strand
GCCGCGCTCACGAGCGCATGGCACGAAATTACGGCGATGGCCTACATCGAATTGGCCGCCCGACACCGGTCAACAAGGAACCGGCTCCCCTCGGATTGACTGGCGTGACCGGCCAGCTAAATCGTCAGCGGCGGTAAGCAGCGAACGCTTCGAACTCCCAGCTGCGCATGGCCAGCAACAGCGTGTAGCCTTGCAGGTCCTTCTTGGGTAGTTTCTGATCGGCCAAATGCTGCCGAGCAAAGTCCTGCGCGACGCTCTGCATGCGCTCTATGAAGGTGGATGCCAGGCTCTTGCTCACAGACCCGTGGACCAGCAACAGTCCTTCACCCGGCCCGCCAAACCCCCCAGAAAAATAGTCTGCCATGGCGTGGTCACGGAAGTACTCCATGACCGGGCCATGGGGACGCCATCGGAAAGCCTTGGCCAGCTTGAGCCGATACCGGTTCAAGGGTTTGAGGTCGACGATGCCAATCCGGTCGAGTTGCGCCAGGCATTGGATCACCTGCGCATCGCTCAGCCGGTAGTTCGCCTTGATCTGCTCCATGGTCCATTGGCTCAGGACGCAGATCGCGACCAGCAACAACCTCTTGTCGGCCACGACCGCGCGCTCCTGCTCCTGTGTCATCTCGGTCGGCAATTGCTGCTTGTCCGCCACGCGCCGCGCGAGTTCCGAGAAGTCGAGCTTGAGTGCCCGGCAGATCGCATCAACCCGCGACAACGACATATCTCCCACGGACAACATGCGCTTGACACTGGATTCGGCCATCCCCAACGCCACCGCCAGGTCGGCGTATGTCATCTGACTGGCTTTGAGCTCCTTCTTGAGGGCCAGAACCAGTTCTGCGGTAGTACTCATCAAAGCCTCCCGGGTATCGTTTGGTGATACGAATCGTCCTGAATTGTGCAACTGTAGCGCCTTTCTCCCGCTATTTGACGCACGGTCTATGACACTTCAATCACGTCATCAACCGGGGCAAATCATGACATTGCAAACGGATACTGATCACAGCCTCTGCGCAGAAACAACCCAGCCAAGTGCCCGCAGGCTCAGCACCCGAGGCCTCGAAATGGTGCTTCTCATAAGCTGCCTGATCTTGCTGGCGCTTGGCACTTGGGGGCCGACGATGGCGCAACCCGAGCACTACCACGCGTTCGCCGACCAGCGCAGCCTGTTTGGCATACCCAACATGATGGACGTGCTGAGCAATCTGGCGTTTGCCGGCTTTGGTGTGGTGGGCGCTTGGCGCGTCTGGCTCTTGCCTCGCGGCGACCTCAGCCCGGTTCAAAGAAGCCTCGCCGGGCTGTTCTTTTTCGGGCTGGTGGCAACCGCCGCATGTTCGGGCTGGTACCACTTGCAACCCGAGGACAACGGGCTCGCCATCGACCGTTATGGCATGACCCTCGCCTTTGCCGGGCTGCTCGGCCTGGCCGGCGCAACACGGGTGAGTGACCGCGCCGGTCAGTGGCTGGCGCTCATCGTCCTGGTCTTCGGCACGTGGAGCATCTGGGGCTGGTCGACCACGGCCAACATCCTTCCTTGGACGCTCCTGCAGTTCGGTGGCATCGCACTGATACTGGGCCTTGCATGCTTGCCGGCACGCGCTGGCGCTCTGCCCGTGTCCTGGATTGCCGTGATCCTGGCGTATGCGCTGGCCAAGGTTCTGGAACTGTTCGACCTGCCGGTGTACCAGCTCACCGGTGAGCTGGTGTCCGGCCACACGCTCAAACACATCGTGGCCAGTTGCGCGGCGTTACCCGTCCTCCATGCCACCTACCGCGCCAGCCGCCTCCTAGAATCACCTCCACCTGCCGCCGCCGCCGCCGCCTCGGCCAAGCGCTAAGGGCTGGACTCCCATTTCAACTGGAACGGAGCACTCGCATGAACGACACAGCCCTCCCCGCGGCCGCTGACGCCCGGACCCAGGAACACCCGAACCAGTTTTCGCTACTCAAGCAAAGGC
>CAZADK010000710.1:0-2462 GCA_964483855.1 uncultured Rhodoferax sp. | reverse complement strand
ATCCAGGACACGGACTGCAGGCCCAGGCCGAATTGCCCCGCCACGGCCGTACCCGCAAGTTGCACCGTGGCGCCACGCGCTGCAGCCAGGCCTGCCGAACTGCTTGCGGCGACGACGGGTGCGTTGTCATCCAGCACGTCGCGCACCGACGCGCTTGCATCGAGCAATCCGGCGCCGCAGGTTTGCCGGCCGTCGCAATAACTGCCGACCGGGTGCGAACGGGCGGCATTGATCAGCCGCGACGACAGCTCCTGCGGCGTGATCGTCGGCTTGGCCTGGAACATCAGAGCTGCGACGCCAGAGACATGCGCGGTTGCCATGCTGGTGCCGCGCTTGAACTCGAGCCGATCGGCCTGCGGTGCCGTAAGGCCGGTATTGCTGGTCGAATAGATCTGCCGCCCGTCACCGACGATGGAGGTGCCAAAACCACCGCCGGGCGCACTGATGACAGTGCCTTGGCCTATATTGGCGTAACTCGCGTTGTCACCATCGACCGTGTGCGCCGTGACTGCAATCACGCCCTTGCAGTTCGCCGGTTGCAAGATGGCCCGTGCCCTGTCGTTGCCGGTGGCGGCGACGACGACGCTGCCGGCCGCCAGGACCTCGTCGACGGCACCCTGGAACGCCTGCGAGCAATTGCCAAAACGCCCCAGACTCAGGTTCAGCACTTTGGCCACCTGGGTGTTGGGTGGCACATCCGGAATCGGCAGCCCAACCGCCCAACGCATGCCGGCGACGATATCGGACACATAACCGCCGCAGACACCGAGCACCCGGATCGGCAGCAACTTGGCGCCGAAGGCCGCGCCGACAACCCCGCTGTTGTTGTTGCCGATCGCGGCAATGACTCCGGCGACGTGGGTGCCGTGCCAGCCCGAGTTGCTGTTCGGGCAGTCACCCCGGTCGCTCCAGTCTCCCGGGTCGCGTGCGTCGTTGTCGCGTCCCGTGTTGTCGTTGGCGGTGGTGAATGCGCCCGTTGGGTCGGCGCTGATGAAATCGTAGCCCGGCAATACGTTGTTGAACAAGTCGGCATGGGGCCGGAAACCGCCATCGATCTGGGCCACGATCACGCCAGCACCGGTGGCATGGTCCCAGGCGCCGGGGAAGTTGCCGGCGCCGGCACCGGCCGCCAGCGACTGCATGCTCCATTGCCGTGGCAGGAATTCGGTGTCGTTCGGAGTGAACTGGGCGGCGACCCGTTCGTCGATTTCGGCATAGGCAATCCGTGGATCCTGCTGCAACCGTCGCACCAGGCCGGCCATTTCCGCACGGCTCATGCGTCGGTTGGTCAGCGCCACGTGAGTACGTTCGGACACCGAGCGGCGGTAGGCCAGCTCGATCGGCTCGCCCGTGTCCGTGGCCAGGCGTCGGCTGCGGTTCAGGGCGCGTATCGCTTGTGCAGGATCGCCCGGCGTCGTGCCGCTTGTCGATGCCGGCTGCGCTTTATCCGGTCGCAGGCCGATGATGATCCGATTCAGGCCAGCGGCCGGGTCTGCCGGAAACGTGGCGGGGCCGAAGGTCTGCGCACTCGCTGGCAGGGGGGATGGTTCCGGTGATGGCGACTGCGCGTGCAACGGCGCCAGTGCAGCTGCCAGTGCCAACGCCAGGGCACAAGCGCGGGGGCATGGTCTGGCGCGGGTCATGAGCGGCTTCAGTGGCCAGTCGATTCCCGGCGCAGTGCCGGGAACAGGATCACGTCGCGGATGCTGGGGCTATCGGTCAGCAGCATCATCAGCCGGTCGATGCCGATGCCGCAACCGCCGGTGGGCGGCATGCCGTATTCGAGAGCCCGCACGAAGTCGTGATCGAAGAACATTGCCTCGTCGTCGCCACTGTCCTTGGCCTGGACCTGGGCATGGAAACGGGCTGCCTGGTCCTCCGCATCGTTGAGTTCGCTGAAGCCGTTGCCGAATTCGCGGCCCGTGATGTACAGCTCGAATCGTTCGGTGACCGCCGGATTGTGGTCGCTGGCGCGCGCCAGCGGAGAGATCTCGACCGGATGTTCGCAGATGAAGGTTGGTTGCCACAGGTGGTGTTCGACGGTCTCCTCGAAATACATCACCTGCAGGCTGGGCAGGCTGCGCCGGGACAACGCATCCTTTTCGTCGGTCTTGCCGAGTGTGCGCAGGGCCGCACGCAGCCATGTCTCGTCATGGGCTCCGTCGCCCGCCTCCGTGTATCTGGCGATCGCCTGGACGATGGTCAGCCGCTCGAATGTCTGCGACAGGTCGACCGGTTTGCCGCCGTATGACAATTGCAGGGTTCCAACCGCCTTGAGCGCCGCGTCGCGGACCAATTGCTCGGTGAAGTCCATCAGGTCCTGGTAGTTCCAGTACGCTGCATAGAACTCCATCATCGTGAATTCCGGGTTGTGCCGTACCGAGATGCCTTCGTTGCGGAAGTTGCGGTTGATCTCGAACACCCGGTCGAAGCCGCCAACAATCAGGCGCTTGAGGTACAAC
>CAZADK010000709.1:1879-2465 GCA_964483855.1 uncultured Rhodoferax sp. | reverse complement strand
CGGCAAGATCCGTTTCCAGGATTCCTCCTCGCAGGGGACCATGATCGATACGATCATCGCGCGGTCCGGCCAGGCGCGTTTGACACGGCGGATCTCGTCCAGGTTGGTCTGGAGCGGCCGGTCCGAGATCAGCTCGATGTTGTTGAAGCCGATCACACGCCGGTCGTTGCCCAGCAGCGCGCCATACCGCGGGCCGTAGACGTTGACGATGTGCGGATCTTCGCCCAGGGTCTTCCACACCACGCCGCCCCAGCCGGCTTCGAAGGCGCGCACGACGTTGTACTCCTTGTCGGTCGGCGGTGCGGACGCCAGCCAGAACGGGTTGGGGCTCTTGATGCCCAGGAACTCGGTGCTCAGGTCAGCCATGGTGCTTCTCCGTGATCGTGGTGGTGCAGGGGCAGCGGGGCCGTGTCATGCGCTTAAAGCCGCGTGGATGGCCAGCGCGGCGACCTTGCCGTGTTCCACCGCCTCCACGGTCAGGTCACGCCCACCGACCCGGCAGTCGCCGCCTGCCCAGACCTTGGGATGCGAGGTCGCGCCCTGGGCGTCGGTGACGATGCGCCCGCCCTGGAGTTCGACCATGGCG
>CAZADK010000709.1:0-1869 GCA_964483855.1 uncultured Rhodoferax sp. | reverse complement strand
GGCTGCGCCACCAGCGACTGGCCGATCGCCTTGAGCACCATGTCGGCCGGCAGCGTGAAGTGCTCGCCGGTCTCCACCAGCTTGCCGCCGGCCTGCTGTGTGCGGGCAAAGCGCACGCCGGTGACATGGCCTTCGCGCGCGAGGATCTCCCTGGGCGCAGCCCAATGCCGCACCAGCACGCCGTTGGTGCGTGCCCAGTCGCGTTCATGCAGCGATGCCGACATCGCGTCGTCGCCACGCCGGTACACGATGGTGACCTCATCCGCGCCGAGCTTGCGCGACTGCACCGCCGCGTCCACCGCCGTCATGCCGCCACCAATCACCACGACACGGCGACCGACCGGTACCTGAGCGTAGTCTTTCGCCTGGCGCAACTCGGCGATGAAATCGACCGCGTTGCGCACACCGACCGCGTCGGGTTCCGGTATGCCGATGGCATTCACGCCGGCCAATCCCAAACCCAGGAACACTGCGTCATAGTCCTGCGTCAACTGCTCGAGCGTGACATCGCGCCCCAGTGCCGTCTTGTTGCGGATGTCGATGCCGCCGATCGAGAGCAACCACTCGACTTCGCGTTGCGCGAAGTTGTCCACCGTCTTGTAGGTGGCCAGGCCGTACTCGTTCAGGCCGCCGGGTTTGGCGTTGGCGTCGAACACCACTACGTCGTGACCCAGTCGGGCCAGTCCGTGGGCGCAGGCCAGGCCGGCCGGACCGGCGCCGACGACGGCAACCGTGCGGCCGGTCGATGGCGCGCGGGTGAACAGCGGCGCTCCCGGGTCGTCGAAATAGGCGTCGGTGGCATGACGTTGCAACTGTCCGATCTCGACCGGCTTGTCCTCGTTGGTGTTGCGCACGCAGGCCTCTTCGCACAACACTTCGGTCGGGCACACCCGGGCGCACATGCCGCCCAGCGGATTGGCACTGAGGATGGCGTGCGCCGAGCCGCGGATATTGTTGTCGGCAATGCGCTGGATGAAACTGGGGATGTCGATGCCGGTCGGGCAGGCGGTCTGGCAAGGTGCATCAAAGCAGTAGTAGCAGCGGTCGGCCTCGATCCGGGCCTGAGCCAGCGTCAGCGGCGGATGGACGTCGCAGAAATGGCTGCGGTATTGCGCGGCATCCAGGCGACCGGCCCGGATATCCGGCTGCGCGGTGCTGGCGGTTTCGGTGGGGCTCATGGGCTTGCCTCGTTGTGGTGCATTGCGTCGTCAACTCTTACCATGTGGTAAACATTTGGTGCATTTGATCGCCATTGCGGTGCCCGTTCAACTAGGGAATACCCGCTTTCAAAGCTCAGCAAGAGTCAGGCCAGGGACGAAAAAATTGCCGCTACCATGCGCAGCTATGGCGACCAAGCGAAAACCGTCTCCGGTGAGGGAAAAGCGCAGCGACAGCCGGGAGCGGCTGGAACAGGAGATCCTGGAGGCAGCCAAGCAGCTGTTCGCCCAGCGCGGTTTCGGCGGCGTGTCGCTGGACCATATCGCCCGCGCGGTTGGCACTGCCAAGCAGAATCTGCTGTATTACTTCACCAGCAAGGAGGCTTTGTACCGCCGGGTGCTGCACGGCGTGCTCGACGTCTGGTTGTCCCACATGGCCGCCATCACCGAGAACGCCGACAACCCGGAGCTCGCGCTGCGCCGGTATATCGCCGGCAAGTTGCGTTTCTCGCGCGAGCATCCGTACGACTCCCGCGTCTATGCGAACGAGGTGATTTCCGGCGCTCCGTTATTTGCACAGGAGATCCGCGACCGGGTGCTGCCGGCCCTGCAGGCCGACATCGCGGTGTTCAACCAGTGGGCCGAGCAGGGTGTATGCCGCAAGGTGGACGCGGCGCATCTGATGGTGATCCTGTGGTCGTCGACCCAGGCC
>CAZADK010000708.1:0-2466 GCA_964483855.1 uncultured Rhodoferax sp. | reverse complement strand
ACCACGTAGTCGCCACCGTCGCGCACCGCGCGCGTCAACATGCCGCGCACGTCGGAGCCGGCCTGCGGCTCGGTCATCGCCAGGCAATCGTGGCGCTCGCCGCGGATCGTCGGCAGCAGGTATTCCTCGATCTGCTCGCCGGTGCAGCCGCGCAGGATGTTGCTCGGGCGCGCGATCAGCATCTGCAAGGCATACGAGGCACGCCCCAGTTCGCGCTCCATCAGCGTGATGCCCAGGTTGTCGAGCCCGCCGCCGCCCAGGTCCTCCGGCATGTTGGCGGCATACAGGCCGACCGCGATCGCCTTGGCCTGGATTTCGCGCTGCAACTCCGGCGGCACCGCGTCGAGCCGCTCGACCCGGTCTTCATGCGGATAGAGCTCGGTTTCGACGAATTGCCGCACCGTGTCGACCAGCATGGTCTGCTCGGTATTCAGTTCAAAGTCCATGGAGGATCCGCCTGCAACGTGGGGGAGTGAAGAAAGTCAGCCGATCTTGCGCCGGATGCCGATCGGCTGGCCGGCCTGCGCTGGCCGCGGCAAGGCCGCATGGGCGGCGCGGATCGCCTGCACCCTGTGTTGCATGTCGGGTGGCATTGGCACCGAGCGGCCCGCCTGCATGTCCACATGCACCAGCATCTGCTCGCCGGTGGCCAGCAGATCGCCGCTGGCGCCATGAAACATCGCGTGAAAGATATGCAGTCGTTTGTCGTCGCAGTCCAGCAGCTGCAGCGTCAGCCGGATCGGCTCGCCTTCGGACACCTCGCGCAGGTTGTGCAGCTGGGTCTGCACCGTATACAGCGAATGGCCGGCGCCGCGGTAGGCCTCGTCGATGCCGATGCAGCGGAAAAATGCATCGGAGTTGTCGCCGAACACCAGCAGGTAACACGACTCGCTCATGTGGCCGTTGTAGTCGACCCACCGTGGCGCCACCGTGGTTTGGAGCAGGCACAAGGGCGCGGCGATCGGCGCATCGGGGTCCCACGGCCGAAGGCCCGTGCCTTCGAGCGGAGTCGTCAGACCATGGCCGGGCAGCTTCGATGATTGCATGGCGCAGTGTTGGCGTCAGCCTGGCAAGGCAATCGTGCGACCGGCATATGTCGGTCTTGGCAGGCTCCGGTGCGCCACCGTGAGCATCTGCACCCTGGCCATCACCGCAGGCGCGAACGGCGCGGCGCGCGGGCCCGACATGTCGACGTTGAGCAGCATCTGCTCGTTGGCTGCCAGCAGCGTATCGGTACCGGCCAGCACCATCGCCTGGTAGATCTGAAGCCGTTTGGCATCGCTGCCCAGAATCTGCGTCTGCACTTCGATCGCCTTGCCCTGCTTGACCTCCTGCAGGTAGTTGATGTGCGACTCCAGGGTGAAGATCGAATGCCCGGTGGCCTTGCGGCCGGCTTCGTCCAGGCCGATCAACGCCATCACGGCGTTGGTTGCCTCGCTGAACACGACCATGTAGTAGCCGTCGTTCAGGTGGCCGTTGTAGTCGACCCATTGCGGCAACACAGCGCCGCGCCATGTGGTCAGCAGGGCAGCGTCAGTCATCGAGCGCCATTCCGTGTTGGACCTTGGTCGCGCGGATCGCCTCCTGCACCGCCATCAGGCAGTCGTCGCGGTAACGCTCCAGCGCTGCGATGCTGTGGGTGCCCAGTTGTTCACGGGTGCCGTCGACGACGCGGTCGATCAGCGCGTCGGTGAGCTCGGGCGCCTCGAGTTTGGTCCAGGGCAACTTGAGCGCAGGGCCGAACTGCGACATGAAGTGGCGCATGCCGGCGTCGCCGCCCGCCAGGGTATAGGTCAGGAAACTGCCCATGAAAGACCAGCGCTGGCCGGCGCCGAAACGGATCGCGTCGTCGATCTCGCCGGTCGTGGCTACGCCGTCGTTGACCAGGTGCAGCGACTCGCGCCACACCGCCTCGAGCAGCCGGTCGGCAATGAACCCCGGCACTTCCTTGCGCACATGCAGCGGCCGCATGCCCAGCGACCGGTACACCGCCATCGCGGCCGTGATCGCGGCCGGCGCCGTCTCCTCGCCGCCGACCACCTCGACCAGCGGCAACAGGTAGACCGGGTTGAACGGATGGCCCACCACGCAGCGTTCGGGTTGCGTGGCCCTGGCGTAGAACTCCGATGGCAGCAGCCCGGAGGTCGACGAGCCGACCAACACGTCGGGCCGCGCGGCGGCGCTGATCCTGGCGTGCAGGTCCAGCTTGAGCGCCAGCACCTCGGGTGCGCTTTCCTGGATGAAATCGGCGTCGGTGACGCACTCCTCGATGGTGGCGACACACCGCAACCGGTCCTGCGACGCCCCGCTGGCCAGGCCCTTGCGCTCCAGCGCGCCCCAGCACCTGGCGATACGCGCGCGCAACGCCGCCTCGGCGCCGGGAGCCGGATCCCAGGCCACCACGTCCAGCCCATGGGCCAGCGCGCGCGCGACCCAGCCGCTGCCGATGACGCCGCTGCCCAGAGC
>CAZADK010000707.1:0-2467 GCA_964483855.1 uncultured Rhodoferax sp. | reverse complement strand
ACGCGCAGGTCTCGGCCGGCACGATCGGCGACCTGCCCAACGTCGCCGGTCAGGCGATTTTTGCCACCGTCGTCGTCAACGGCCAGCTGAGCAGCACTCAGCAGTTCGGCAACATCGTGCTGCGCGCCAACACCGACGGCTCCACGGTGCGATTGCGCGACGTGGCCCGGATCGAGCTGGGCGCGGAAGGGTATGCGACTTCGGCGCGCCTGAACGGCAAGCCGTCCACCGGCATCGGCGTGCAGCTCTCGCCCACCGGCAACGCGCTGGCCACGGCCAAGGCGGTGCGCGCGCGGATGGAGGAACTCTCGCGTTTCTTCCCGCCCGGGATCCAGTGGGCCATTCCCTACGACAGCTCGCGCTTCATCGACATCTCGATCCGCCAGGTGGCCGAGACCCTGCTCGAGGCGGTGGTGCTGGTGTTTCTGGTGATGTTCCTGTTCCTGCAGAACATCCGCTACACCATCATCCCGACCATCGTGGTTCCGGTGTCTTTGATGGGCACCTTCGCGGTGTTGCTGGCGATGGGTTTTTCGATCAACGTACTCACCATGTTCGGCATGGTGCTGGTGATCGGCATCGTCGTCGACGACGCGATCGTGGTGGTCGAGAACGTCGAACGCATCATGAGCGAGGAAGGCCTCTCGCCGCTGGCGGCCACGCGCAAGGCGATGGGGCAGATCTCCGGCGCCATTGTCGGCGTCACCGTGGTGCTGGTGTCGGTGTTTGTGCCGCTGGCGTTCTTCGCCGGATCGGTGGGCAACATCTACCGCCAGTTCTCGGCGGTGATGGTGTCGAGCATCTTGTTCTCGGCCTTCCTCGCGCTCTCGCTGACGCCGGCGCTGTGCGCGACGCTGCTCAAGCCGGTCGAGGCCGGCCACCACCACGCCAAGACCGGTTTCTTTGGCTGGTTCAACCGCGGCTTCTCGCGCACCGCCAAGGCCTATGAAGGCGTGGTCGCGCGCATGCTGCGCCGCGCCGCGCGTTACCTGGTCATCTACGCCGCCATCATCGCCGCGGTGGCCGTGCTCTACACCCGGCTGCCGACCTCCTTCCTGCCGGCCGAAGACCAGGGCTACATCATCGTCAACGTGCAGTTGCCCCCGGGCGCGACCCGGAACCGCACGCTGGACGTGATGCAGCAGGTCGAGGGTTTCGTGCTCAAGCAGCCCGAGGTGCAGAACATGGTCAGCGTATTGGGCTTCAGCTTCTCGGGCAGTGGGCAGAACGCCGCACTGGCCTTCGTCACGCTCAAGGATTGGAGCGAACGCGTCGGCGCCGGCAGCTCGGCCCAGGGTCTGGCCGGGCGCATCTTCGGCGCGATGAGGTCGGTGCGCGACGCCTTCATCTTCGCCGTGAGCCCGCCGCCGATTCCCGAACTCGGCTCGGCGGCCGGCTTCAGTTTCCGCCTGCAGGACCGCGCCGGCCTCGGCCATGACGCCTTGCTCGCGGCGCGCAACCAGCTGCTGGGCCTGGCCTCGCAGAGCCAGATCCTGACCGGCCTGCGCCCGGACGGGCTGGAAGATGCGCCGCAACTGCAAGTCGATATCGACCGCGACAAGGCCAATGCGCTGGGTGTGCCATTCGAGGCCATCGCCAGCGCCTTGTCGACCGCCGTCGGATCGAGCTACGTCAACGACTTCCCGAACAGCGGGCGTTTGCAGCGGGTCGTCGTGCAGGCCGATGCGCCCGCGCGCATGCAGCCGTCGGACCTGCTCGCCATCAACGTGCTCAACACGCGTGGCCAGGCGGTGCCTTTGTCGAGTTTCGCCAGCACCCGCTGGGTCTTGGGGCCGATGCAGACCATTCGCTACAACGGTTACTCGGCGATGCGCATCTCCGGCGAAGCGGCAGCCGGCTACAGCAGCGGCGCCGCGATGACCGAGATGGAGCGGCTGGCCGCGCAACTGCCCAATGGCTTCGGCTTCGAATGGACGGGCCAGTCGCGCGAGGAGCGCCTGGCCGGGGCGCAGGCCTTCATCCTGTTGGGCTTCGCGCTGCTGGCGGTGTTCCTGGCGCTGGCCGCGTTGTACGAAAGCTGGTCGATCCCGCTGGCGGTGATCCTGGTCGTGCCGCTGGGCGTGCTGGGCGTGTTGCTTGGCGCCCATGCGCGCGGCCTGTCCAACGATGTGTATTTCAACGTCGGGCTGATCACCATCATCGGCCTGGGCGCCAAAAACGCCGTGCTGATCATCGAGTTTGCCAAGGACCTGCAGGCCCGCGGCAAGAATGCGGTCGAGGCGGTGCTGGAAGCGGCCCACCTGCGATTTCGTCCGATCATCATGACCTCGATGGCCTTCATCCTGGGCGTGTTGCCATTGGTTCTGGCCGGCGGAGCCGGTTCAGCCAGCCAGCGCGCGATCGGCACCGGCGTGATGTCCGGCATGCTGGCCGCAACCCTGCTTGCGGTGTTTTTCGTCCCCATCTTCTTCGTCGTCGTGCGGACTATTTTCAAGGGCAGCGAGCG
>CAZADK010000706.1:0-2468 GCA_964483855.1 uncultured Rhodoferax sp. | reverse complement strand
GACCCGGGTCTGCTCGGCGCTGGCGCTGGCAAAACGCGTGGCGAATTGCTCGAATTGATCGCATAACACGAGTTCCGAGTTGCGCAGATGGTCCCACACCTGTTGCTGGCGCTGCGGATCGTTCTCGTCCAGCGCGCGCAGGTAACCCTCACTGAGCGTGGCCATCAGCTTCTCGATCTGGAACGGCCCCAGGTAGGAGGCCAGCAGCACGATGCGTTGGCGCTCCTGCTGACGGCGCAGGGCCAGCGCGGCAATGGCCACGATGACTGCAATGACGAGAATATCCATGGCCGCGTGTGTCTCCTGCTGCTGTCGTACTGCTGCTGTCGTACTGCTGCGTTCAGACCCGCAGCGCCGGCCCGGCAGTTCCATGCAACGGCAGCCCTGTCAGCACCATGGCGCCGTCCTTGCTGCCTTCGTCACGACTGCAATTGCGCGCAGTAGGTCTGCGGATCGGTATTGGCGCCACACACGATCAGGCCGACGGCGCGGCCTTCCAGCTCGGCACGCAGCGGAAACATCAGCGCCGCCAGCGCCGCTGCGCCGGCAGGCTCCACCACCAGCTTGGCGACCCGGAACAGCAGCCGCATCGCCTGGCGGATCTGCTCGTCGTTGACCAGCACCACCGCATCGACGAAGCGGCGGTTCAACGCGAACGAGTACGGCTCGCAGCGCGGTGCACCCAGAGAATCTGCGATCGTGCGCACGGCATCGATGGCCTGCGGCGATCCGGCGGCAAAGCTGCGCGACATGCTGTCCGCGCCTTCGGGCTCGACCCCATAAACGGCCGTGCCGGGTCGCATCTGCTTGACCGCGCACGAGACGCCAGCACTCAGGCCGCCGCCGCCGATGGCCACGATCACCGCATCGAGCGCAGCGCCGGCCTGCGCGACCTGGTCCATGAATTCCAGGCCGACCGAGGCCGTTCCCAGTGCCGTCTTCGGGCCTTCGTAGGGGTGCACGAACACCCGGCCCTCCTGCGCCTCGATCTCCCTGACCCGTGCAAAGGCCTGGTGCACGTTGTCGACCAGTTCGACCTCGGCGCCCAGCTCGCGGCAGACCTGGATCCGGAACGGATTTGCATTCTTGGGCATCACCACCTTGGCGCTCGTGCCCAGCGCCTGCGCGCTGTAGGCCAGCGATATCGCGTGGTTGCCGGCCGATACCCCGGTGACTCCCCGCGCCAGTGCAGCGGCGTCCAGGTCCAGCATCACCGACAAGGTGCCGCGCGGCTTGAAGCTCCCCGTGCGCTGGAACAACTCCTCCTTGAGCCAGACACGGGTGCTGCTGCCCACGACAGCGTCCAGCGCCGGGTCCTTGAGCAGGCGTACCGATGTGGTCTCGACCCGGTCGCCCAGGCGCGCCCGGTTGGCGCGGATCGCGTCGATGGCGGGAAATTCGATGGGGGTCAGGTCCACGGTGCAGCCTTGTCGGTTGTGATGGGGTCGGGGTCGATGGCCGTGCCTCTCGACACCGGGTCAGGCGACGAGCTTATCGCAGGTCGGGCCCGACCTGGTGGCGGCGCTGCAGCGCGGGTCTGTGCCGAACCTGCGCGCCGCCTGCCCGCCGCCTGCGCGCCGCCTGCCCGCCGCCTGCCCGCCGCCGGGGCGCTGCCGGGGCGCTGCCGGGGCGCTGGCGCGACAGTCCGCGCGTCGCGGGTCATCCCGTGAACGGGTATGCTGTGCCACGGGGTGGCTGCCGCAGCCTGCAGCCGCTCCTGCCATCGCTTTTCGGAGAACCGCGCCTTGACCGGCAACAGCAACACCATTTCCTTCGGCCATAGGGGTCGTGTCGTCATCGGCACCGGCGGTGCACAGGGCATCGGCGAGGCCTGCGCGCGCCGCTTTGCGCGCGAGGGTGCGAAGGTCGTTATCGCCGATCTCGACGCCAAACGCGGCCCATCGCTGGCGGGCGAACTCGGCGCGACCTTTGTCGCCTGCGACGTCGGCGACCGGTCGCAGGTCGAGGCGCTCGTGGCCGCAACCGTGCAGCAGCATGGCCGTATCGACATCCTGGTCGACAATGCCGGCATCCTGCGCGCGGCCTGCTGTGCTGGGCAGCGAAGAGGCGCGCGTCAAGGTGATGAGCCGCACCCCGATGAAGCGCCTGGGCGAGCCGTCCGAGATTGCCGACGTGGTCGCCTGGCTGGCCAGCGCTGCCGCCAGTTACGTCACCGGGGAGATCGTGGTCGTCGATGGCGCACGCATGCCGCTCAATTGCACGGTAACGGTCTGAGAGTGAGGCGGCGCAGACACACGATGCAAGCGAATTGCCGCGGCAACGACTGGCGCCAGATGTCCCTGGCCCGCATCGGCCGGCCCGGGTTATCGTGCCCCTGGCGTGGCCACGCGGCGCCCTGATGCCCGCGCCTCGCGCCATTGGCACGCAACCCGACCGTCTGCGGCGCCTGCTGCTGCTGGCTGCTGGCGCCCCGGCCGTCGCTGACGCGGCGGGCGACGGCGATGCAA
>CAZADK010000705.1:2373-2472 GCA_964483855.1 uncultured Rhodoferax sp. | reverse complement strand
CGCTGCTGGCGCCGTTTCGCCCGCGGCTGCTGATCCACGACCCGTGGCTACCCGAGGGGCTGGTGCGAGAACTGGGCGCCGAACCGGCCAGCCTGGAAC
>CAZADK010000705.1:0-2363 GCA_964483855.1 uncultured Rhodoferax sp. | reverse complement strand
CTGATGTCCCGTGCCGGCATCGTGGACTTTGACGCGCTGGTCGATCTGGTGGCGCAAGGCCGGTTCCGCGCAGCAACCGACGTGTTCCCGGTCGAACCGGCTCCCGCCGACCTGCCGGCGCGGCAGGTGCAAGGCCTGCTGTTGTCGGCCCACCGCGCCGGTGGCTTGCCGTCGGCGCTGCTGGCCATCGGTGAACTGGTGGTCGACGATCTCGGCCTGATTTTGTCCGGCCTGCCGCCACAGCGGCTCCAGGCCGCCCGCTCCGAAACCGTCTCGCGTTGGCGCAATCCGCCGGGGCGCAGTTATGCGCCGGGTACACGGTCATGACCTGCGCTCCAGGGCTGGCGGGCCGATGACGTCGATCACGCAGGTACACCTGGAGCCAGACCAGCTCGGCGAGGGGCCGCAATGGCATTGCCGCGAGCAACGGCTGTATTGGGTCGATGCGTTCGCGCCGGCCATACGCCGCCTCGATCCGGTCGACGGATCGGTGCGCAGTTTCGCACTGCCGCACGACATCGGTTCCTTCGTATTTTGCGCCGACGGCAGCCTGATCGGCGGCACCCGGGCGGGTTTCCAGCGCATCCGTCTGCGCGAGGACGGCACAACCGAATGCGGCGTACTGGCCGATCCGCTGGCACGCGACCGGCGCCTGATGCTCAACGACGGCAAGTGCGACCGGCGCGGCCGCTACTGGTGCGCCAGCGTACATTCCGCCTTCATCGGCCCGCAGGCGGAACTGTTCCGGCTGGATGCCGACCTGTCGGTGACGCGTATCGATGGCGACTTCATCATCGGCAATGGCATCGCATTCAGCCCCGACGACAGCCGCATGTACCTGGCCGACAGCCGCGATGAAACCGTGTGGGTATACGACTTCGATATCGCGCGCGGAACCTTGTCCGGCAAGCGGCGCTTCTTCTCCACCGCTGACATCGAGGGCCGCGTCGACGGCGCCACCTGTGATGCCGAGGGCAACTACTGGTGCGCGCTGGTGCATGGCGCCGCGGTCGCCTGTATATCACCGGCGGGCCGGCTGCTCGAACGGATCCCGGTGCCGGCCCGGCACCCGACCATGGTCACGTTCGGCGGGCCGCGGCTGGACCAGCTCTATGTGACGACCGCCCGCCAAATGCTGCGCGACGACGAACGCGCGGCCTGGCCGCAGGCCGGCGCGTTGTTGCGCATCGACGGCCTCGGCGCCACCGGCGTGCCGGAGCCGTTCTTCGCGGAGCCATGAACCATGGACCACCTGGAAGCACCATGCCAAGCGTATTGATCACCGGTTGCGACGCCGGACTGGGACGTGAGTTCGCGCTGCAATACGCGGGCGCGGGTTTCACCGTGCTGGCGACCTACCGCGACCTGACGACCCGTCTGCCGGATACGGCGATGCGGCACTTCGCACTCGACGTGACCGAGGCCGCACAGTTCGACGCACTCAAGTCCGCGCTCGGAGACGAACCCATCGACCTGCTGGTGTCGAATGCCGGCATCGGCCTGGAGACCGGCCAGATCGGCGCACTCGATCACGCGTACGTGCAGCGCATCGTGCAGACCAACACGCTGGGCCCGTTACGCCTGGTCGATACGCTGGTCGACAACGTCGCCGCCAGTGCGATGCGCCGTATCGTGCTGGTCAGCAGCCGCATGGGCTCGATCGGCGCGAACCTGTCGGGTGGCCACTACGGATATCGCGCCAGCAAGGCCGCGCTCAATGCGATCGGTCGCAGCCTGGCGATCGATCTGTTTCGCCGCGGCATCACGGTGGCGATGCTGCACCCGGGCCGGGTCAACACGGCGGGTGGCGGCGGTGCCGATGCACCCCTGACGGCTGAGCACAGCGTGCAGTCGATGCGCACCACGATCGCACGCATGGGCAACCATGAAACCGGTGTGTTCTGCAACTACGACGGGCAGGTGATCCCATGGTGACTTTCTCTTCGGCAACACCGGCGGCTCCAACGACGCGCATCGCGCTGGCCGGTTACGGCGCGTGGGGCCAGATGCACGCGCGCGCCATCAAGGCCATCGATGGTGCGCAGGTCGTCGCGGTGCTGGCCCGCACCGACATGGCCCGCCAGGCCGCGTCGGCCGACAACCCGGGTGTGCGGCTTTACGCCGACTATGCGCAGATGCTGCACGCCGCCGACATCGACGTGGTGCACGTCGTGATGCCCAACCATACCCACGCGCAGGCCGCGATCGACGCATTGCAGGCCGGCAAACACGTGCTACTGGAAAAGCCGCTGGGCCTGAGCCTGGCTGAATGCGATGCGGTGCAGGCCGCGTGCGAGCGCAGCGGCAAACTGCTCGCAGTGAACCATGAGTTGCGTGTCTCGCGGCAATGGGGTGTGGTCCAG
>CAZADK010000704.1:0-2474 GCA_964483855.1 uncultured Rhodoferax sp. | reverse complement strand
GCAACATCAGCCTGAACCCGAATTTCGGCGGCGAGGTCATGGTGGTCAGCCTGGGCTGCGAGAAACTGCAGCCCGAACGGCTGCTGCCGCAGGGCGTGATTCCGATCGGCATCCCGCGCGGCGCGCAAGAACAGTCGCAGGCGCTGGACGTGGTGTGCCTGCAGGACGCCGGTCATGTCGGCTTCCTGTCGATGATCGATTCCATCGTGCGCCAGGCCCGGGTCCATCTGGAACGACTGAACCGGCGCCGGCGCGAGACCTGCCCCGCGTCCGATCTGGTCGTGGGCTTGCAGTGCGGCGGCAGCGATGCGTTTTCGGGTGTCACCGCCAACCCGGCCGTGGGTTTCGCCACCGACCTGCTGGTGCGGGCCGGCGCCACCGTCATGTTCTCGGAAGTGACCGAAGTGCGCGATGGAATCGACCAATTGACGTCTCGCGCTGTGAACACCGAGGTGGCCGAGGCGATGGTGCGCGAGATGGACTGGTACGACCGTTACCTGGAACGCGGCAAGGTCGATCGCAGCGCCAACACCACGCCCGGCAACAAGGCTGGTGGCTTGTCGAACATTGTCGAGAAAGCGATGGGCTCCATCATCAAGTCCGGCTCGGCGCCGATCATGGGCGTGGTGCCGCCAGGCGAACGGGCGGATCGCAAGGGTCTTTTGTTTGCGGCCACGCCGGCCAGCGACTTCATCTGCGGCACCCTGCAACTGGCCGCAGGCATGAACCTGCACATCTTCACCACCGGTCGCGGCACGCCATACGGGCTGGCGCAGGTGCCGGTGATCAAGGTTGCAACCCGCAGCGAACTGGCGCGGCGCTGGCACGACCTGATGGACCTGGACGCCGGCCGTATTGCCACCGGCGAGATGACGATCGAGCAGATGGGCTGGGAACTGTTCCGGCTCATGCTCGACGTGGCCAGCGGCAAGAAGACCTGGGCCGAACACTGGAGGCTGCACAACGCGCTGGTGCTGTTCAATCCGGCGCCGGTGACCTGAACCAGCCGCCGTCACCTGATCCCATTTTTCCGGTCCCCTTTCCATTCGAACTTTACTTTGGAGGCATTCGCATGTCGCGCAGAAACATTCTTGGCCTGGCCCTGGCCGCAGCCCTGTCCCTCACCACGTCGATGGGCGCCTGGGCGCAGACCGACTATCCGACGAAACCGATCAAGATCATCGTGGCGTTCCCGCCCGGCGGCACCAGCGACGTGATGGCGCGCATGGTGGCCGACGAGCTCGGCAAGCTGCTCAAGCAACCGGTGCTGGTGGAAAACATTGGCGGCGCTGGCGGCATCGTGGGCACCGAGCGAGCGTCCAGGCTGGCGCCCGATGGTTATACCCTGGTGCAGACCGGTGTCGGCCAGAATGCGGTCGCGCATGGCCTGGATCCCAACCTCAAGTACAACTCGATGACCGATTTCATCCATCTCACGCAGGTGCATTCCGGTCCGAATGTGCTGGTGGTGCACCCGGACACTCCGTTCAAGTCGGTCAAGGACGTGGTCGCGTATGCCAAGGCCAATCCCGGCAAGCTCGATTACGGTTTCACGCATGCCGCCTCCGGCCATATGGCAATGGAGTTGTTCAAGCAGACCGCCGGCATCTTCATGACCGGTATTCCCTACCGGGGCGGCGGCCCGATGCTCAGTGACCTGCTCGGTGGCCAGATTCCGATGATGTTCATCAACCAGGATGCCGCGTTGCAGCACGTGAAAGCGGGCAAGATGCGGGCGCTGGCCGTGACCAGCGCGCAGCGCAACCCCTTGTATCCCGACGTGCCCACGATTGCCGAATCCGGCTTCAGGGGCTTCGAAGCCCTCTCCTGGTCCGGCATGTCGGTGGTCAAGGGTACGCCGCAACCCATCGTCGGCAAGCTCGAGGCGGCCCTGGTGCAGGTCATGCAGTCGGACGCGGTGAAGCAACGCATGGGCTCGGTGGGCTTCATCATCCCCGAGCAGGGCGGCAAGCACTACACCGCATTCATGCAGTCGGAGATCGACACCTGGACCAAGGTGATCAAGACGGCTGGCATCAAGCAGCAATGACGCGGGCGCGTTCGCCAGCGTCCAGTGGTTCGATCCATTGCAACTGCTGCTCCAGCACCTCCAGCGTCGCCTCGGACGCGTCGACTCCCTTGGCCTGGCGCGCAGCGATGCGTGTTCGCAACGCGTCAACGCTCGCCTGCGGCGCCAGGATCGCGAAGTCGGCGTCGCAGGCCTTTGCCAGCGCGTGGAAGCTGTCGCGCTCGCCGCGGTTGAGAAAAGCCGCATCCACGATGACCGACCAGCCCGCGGTCAGCAACATGCGCGAGGTGTCCTGCAAATGGGTGTAGGTGCGCCGGTGCGCATCCGGGTCGTAGATGCCGGCATGCATGCCGGCGTCGCTGCGCTGGTGGCGATGCAGCCCGAACAAACGTCGGCGCTCCACATCTGACCGCAGGCGCAGCGTGCGGGCCAATTCGTCTTGCTG
>CAZADK010000703.1:0-2474 GCA_964483855.1 uncultured Rhodoferax sp. | reverse complement strand
AGCGGGTGAGGCCGTCGATGAAGCCCATGTCACCTTCCTCAGTTTTCAGGCGATGACGGAGGTCTTGTCTCCCCGACGGCTGGAACTACTGCGTTTTGTGCGACAGCATGGGGCGGCCAGCGTGCGCGAACTGGCTGCGTCGTTGGGTCGGGACTACAAGAACGTCCACCAGGATGTGAGTGCGCTGGAGGCAGCAGGACTATTGGTGCGGGACGGCCGGCGGTTGGCCGCTCCGTGGGATGAAGTGCAGGCAAGCATCAATCTCGAGTCGGCATGACCGTAGATGCATGCTTTTTGGAGTCGCGTTTAAGACGCGGATGACTGCTCCTGGTCGAAACGAGCTCACAGAATGTCGACGAAACCCTGGTCGATTCAGCAATCGTTCGCGCCTATGCCACACACCAACTACCTTGCGGGAGCGGCAGCAATGATGCGCGCAGCCAGCTCCGCAAATTGGCCAGAATCTACGGTGTTGCGCTTGTACCAAAGCTTGCTGTTGTTGACCCGATGGACAACGACGATGTCCCGCACCCGGTCAATCAACATGAACTGCCCGCCAAACCCCTCAGCAAAGACCAGTTGATTGGCCGAAAGGCGCCAGGATGGAAACGCCACATATGGAATCCACCACATGTAGCCGTACCCATTCCCTCCTCCCGCCGCGCTGTACGACGTCATGCTTTCGCGCAACCAGGCTGGCGACACAATCTGACGGCCGTTCCACTGACCATCGCGGCTCACCAACAACCCAACTCGCGCGAGGTCCCGAGCAGATAGGTACATCACATATGCAGGATGGTCTGAACTGCGCTCGTATTTGAACTCCGTATCCCGCGGATACCGAAAATCCTGAAACTGCAGTGGAATTGCGAGTTCGGTGTTCAAAGCCTCGAAGACGTCCTTCCCGGTGCGGCGCAGGAAAACGGTGCCAAGGGCATTGAAATCCCAGTTGTTGTAGTACCAGCTTTGTCCCGGAGCACGGCTTCCACGTTCAGGTCGTCTGTTTTTCGCATTCGACGTTTCGTACGCGGCTTCGTGGTAGATGCCAGAGCGTGCCTGCATAAGCTGCCTGACTGTCGCTGAACGTTCAACGTCGGAGAGCCCACCCTTGTCGGTGATGTCGAGTTCTGACAGCTTCTGATTCAGGTCTATGGCCCCTCGGTCTACGTAGATGCCATAAAGAACGCTCAGCACGCTCTTACGAATCGACGCAAGGTTCATCGGTTTGCTGATGTCGCCATACGCATGCACCAGTCTGCCTTGATGAACAACCAGGTATGCATCAGACCTGGCAGCGCTTGCGTAGTCATCGGCGAGCTTGAGCTTCTCTTGCGACCACCCACCAGACGAGTCGACGGAGGCGGGTATGTTCCAAGCAGCGCCAGGATAGACCGGCTCGCCATGAACAAAAGACGCGGCAGTGAGACAGAGCGCAACCAGCGCCCCCGCAAACGACCACCGCCGGTATTCCAGCGCACCAGTGGAACAGTCATTTAGTCCACTACAAGTTCTTGTTGTCATTGCTGAAGTACCCGTTCATCGGCCCGGAAAATCTGAAATGAGGATAGCCGTGCAACGGCTGCTGTTGGTCGCCTGCCGCCGACAACCAGGTGCCCGAAGGGTTCTCAACGATTGACACCATGCGCGGCCGTAGGCAAGCGAAGCTTGCCGGACGACGTCGCCTCGATGGAAGGGTTGGACGAAGCCTCAAACGACTTGCCTAACGTTGCCACCACTTGAGAAAGACAGGCCTGCATTTCTGCGCGACGTTCGGGGCGTCCGTTGAACGACAGTGGACTTGGGTGGGGGCAGACTAGCACCAAGACGGAAGGCGCCAAAATGGTAACGGCTTTGCTGTAGCGCTGAGCTTTTCTTCCGACGAGAACGACAACTCGGAGTCGTGGTAGCAAGACAAGCAGTTGCGCTAAGTGCTGCTCTGCGGCTCGAAGGTCACTTCCGCCGGCTGCCCGAATGCGCTGCCCATCGCCGATGTACCAGGGAATTGCGTTCCAAGTGACCGTGCGTGACCGAGGAAGACCAGCCTCAGCGTTGGCGGCGAAGAAGTTTCTGGCCGTCTCGTCTGGGTTGTTGCGCGACACAAAACCCGAGCCAACGGCCTTTCTACCAGGAGCCTCGAGCAAGAAGAGGCACTCCGCGTAGATTCCTCCGTCCGATGGGTCGAAGTCTGGCACTCCCGCTGGGGCTATGTCACGCAGCCTTTGAACGTGCGCGACGAGAGGCTGCATATGCATAGCATTGAGCGCGCGGTGTCTGGCAGCAACTGCCTCAACCGTATTCAGTGACTTCGCGCGGTCAAGGGCCTTGTTGCGCTCGTCCAATGGCATGTACACCTCAAAAAATCCATGATATCCAGTCGCGTCCCGTACTCCCAAAGGATACGCGACTGACAGTCACATCGCAGTGGTCGACAAGACTGACTTCAAGCAATGTCACCGATGTCCGGTTCTGGTCGA
>CAZADK010000702.1:0-2475 GCA_964483855.1 uncultured Rhodoferax sp. | reverse complement strand
CGTCGCTCAGGGTCAGGTCCAGGCTGGTTGCACCGCCGGGCAGGCCGAGCAGGCTTTGCGCCAGCCGCAGCGGCACGATGACCGTGCGACGGTTCAGTTCGCGCACGCCCAGGTCGACCAGTGCGGTCACCCGCACCGTCTCGCCCACGGTACCCGTGCGCACCAACAACCGGTCGCCCGGGCGCAGGCCCAGGTCGGATGCCAGCTCGATGCCGATGATGCCCTCGCCCGGCTCGAGCCGGGCGGTGCCCGCCACCACTTTTTCGCGCAGCTTCACCACCCGGTCGTAACGGTCCAGATCGACGCCGGACAAGGCGATCGACTGCGTCGCCTCGCCCCGGATGGCCAACCCGCCGCCGGCAACGATGGGCGACACCGCGGCCACTCCCGGCCATTGCTCCAGCAGCGGCAGCAAGGATTGCCAGTTCGATACCGAGCGCAGGCGTTGGGCCTTGGCCTGGACATCGCTGAACACGACGGCGCCCGGCTCCTTCCGCCACGCCGGTGTCACGACATCGTCGCGCGACTGCAGCGTCACATGCGGCTGGCCGCCCAGCGTCTTGTTGAAGGTGTTGTTCTGCAACCCGGTCACCAGCGCCGAAATGTAGGCGATCACCGCGACGCCAGCGGCAACACCAACCATGATCAGCACGGTCTGCAAACGCCCTTCGCGCAGGAACCGCACCGCGACACGGGTTTCGAAGCCGAGCCAGGCGGTCACGGCGCTAGCGCCCCATCGCGTTGGTCAGCTGCGCCGCGCCGCTGCCAGCGCCCGCACTGACCGCGGCGCCTTGCAGGTTGGGCTCGACGACGCGGGCCCGCACCCGCTGGCCGACCGCAAGCCGCATGTCGAGCACCACCTGGTCGCCCTCGGCCAGCCCCAGCCGCACCTCGGCGGCGCCCAGCGTGCGCAGTCCCAGCCCGACGTCGCGCTCCTCGATGCGTCCATCCTCGATCACCCGCACCCGGGCGATATTCGCATCGGCCGTGCGGATCAAGGCGGCAACGGGCAACACCAGCGCGCGCGCGCGCCGGCCGGTCTCGACCTCGACCGACAAGGTCATGTCTTCGCGCAGGAAGTCGGGCGCCTGCCCCTGCACCGCAAACTTGACCTCGATCGCACCGCGCTGCGGGTCCACCGCCGGCGATATCGACAACACCCTGGCAGCAAACCGCCGCCCTGGGTAGGCGTCGGCCAGCACCGACGCGGGCTGCTCGATCGCCAGCTGGTCCAGGAAACGTTCGTCGACCTGGGCGCTGAGCCGGGTCGGGCCCTCCAGAGCCAGCGTCAACAAGGCCTTGCCGGCCTGCACGATCTGGCCGGGTTCGACCGTTCGTGCCAACACCTGGGCGTCGGCGGGGGCGCGCAGCCGGGTCTGCGCCAGGCGGGCCTGGGCCGCGTCGATGCCGGCTTGCGCCAGCGTCAGCTGGGCCTGCGCCTGCGCAACCTCGGTGCCGGCCTCGCCGATCGCCTGGGCCTGGGTCCGGGCACTGGCCAGCTGCGCAGTGGCGATATCACGCCCCCGACGCGCCTCGTCCTGGCGCGACGCGCTCAGAAAACCCTGTGCCACCAGCTGCTGCACCCGCGCGAACTCCGATTGCGCCGCATCCAGCGCCGCCTGTGCCTGCTGCACGCCCGCGCGCGCGGTATCGCGTCCGGTGCTGCGCAGGCCGGCCAGCCGCGCCTGCGCCTGCGCGCGCGAAGCCTGCGCCTGCGCCAGCGCGGCGCGCCACTCGGCCGGCTCCAGTTCCACCAGCGGCGCACCGGCGCGCACCGCGTCGCCCTCGCGCACCAGCACTTTCTCGACCCGCCCGGTCACGGTGCTTCCAACGTCCACGCGGGACAAGGCCTCGACACGTGCGGCGAACTGCAAGGTGCGCACCAGCGGCGCGTATCGCGCCTCGACCACGTCCACGTCGAGCGGGCGTTTCATCCACACCACTGCCGCGCCCACCGCCAGCCCCAACAGCAGCGCCAGCAGCGTTATCCGGACCCAGCGGTGCACCGTGGCTGCCATGCGTCAGTTGCCGAACATGTCGGCGCCACTTTCACGGGTGGGCGGCGCCACGCCGAGGTGGCGATAGGCCGCAAGCGTCGCGATGCGTCCGCGCGGCGTGCGCTGCAGGAAACCCTGCTGAATCAGATAGGGCTCGATCACATCCTCGATGGTCTCGCGCTCTTCGCCGATGCTCGCAGCGATGTTGTCCAGCCCGACCGGTCCGCCGTCGAAGCGCAGCACCACGGCCTCGAGCAGCTTGCGGTCCATCACGTCGAAACCCTGCGGATCGACGTCGAGCATGGCCAGCGCGCGGTTGGCCATGTCCAGCGTGATCTCGCCGCTGCCCTTGACCTCGGCGTAGTCGCGCACCCGGCGCAGCAGCCGGTTCGCGATCCGCGGCGTGCCACGCGAGCGCCGCGCGATCTCGAACCCACCATCATCATCGAGCGGTACCTTGAGCAGGCCGGCACTGCGG
>CAZADK010000701.1:0-2485 GCA_964483855.1 uncultured Rhodoferax sp. | reverse complement strand
CACCGCAGCGGCCAGGCCGGGCCGGCGCGAGGCCACCAGCAGCACCGCCGCCGCGCCCACCGAATGGCCGATGGCAGCCAGGCGCTTTGCATCCATACCCGGCTGCTGGCCCAGCCAGTCGAGCGCGGCGTCCAGGTCTTCGGCGAAGACGGGCAGCGAGCTGTGGCCGCCCCGGTCGCTGCGGCCGTGGTTGCGCGACTCGGGCAGCAGCACGCCAAAACCCGCGCGGTTCAGCGCTTGCGCCGCTGGCAGCAGGGTGCTGGCATTGCCGCCCCAGCCGTGCAGCAACACCGCAGCGGGTGCGGGTTGTGTGGCCGAAGCAGGCGGTGGCAGGTACCAGGCAAACAGACGCAGACCGTCACGGGTGGGAATGTGCACGGCCTGTGCCTCAAGCCCAAGGTCGGCGGGCTGCGTGCCTTCGGTGCTGGCCTGCGGCGCCAGACTGTGGTGCAGCGCGTGGCGCGCACCCAGCAAGCCCACGCCCAACACGCCCAGACCGATCCACAGCGCGTTCATCAGAAACTGCCGAAGGTGCTGCCCAGCACCACGACCACCACCAACGCCAGCACCGGAATGGCCACCGCGACCACGAAAATGTCGCCGTACGACTGGCGGTGCGACAGGCCACAGATGCCCAGCAGGGTGATGACCGCGCCGTTGTGCGGCAGGGCGTCCAGGCCGCCCGTGGCGATGGCGGTGACGCGGTGCAGCAGATCGGGCGCAATCCCGGCGGCTTGCCCCATGGCGAGCCAGGTATCGCCCAGGGTTTGCAGGGCGATGCTCATGCCGCCGGAGGCCGAGCCGGTGATGCCCGCCAGGATGTTGACCGCAATCGACAGGCTGACCAAGGGATTGCCGGGCGCGATGCCCAGCACAGCGTCGCGGATGAGGGCGAAACCCGCCAGCGAAGCAATCACCGCGCCAAAGCCCACCTGCGAAGCGGTGTTGAGCAGGGGCAACACCGAGCCGGTGGCTCCGACTTCCAGCGTGTGCGACAACCGGGGCAGGCGTGAGCGCTGCAGCACCACCAGCAGCACGATGGCGGCGGCCAGCGCGGTGATCACGGCCCAGATGCCGCGCAGGGTTTCGATGCGGGTGGCGCCAAAGCGCGCCTCGCCCAGGTAGGCGGTGTCCAGCCGGGGCAGCAGCCATGTGGCCAGCAGGTAATTCAGCACGATGACAAGCACGATCGGCGCGATGGCCAGCGCCAGGCTGGGCGGCGCGAGCGGTACGGGCGGTGCCGCGGTCGATGGCGCGTGGGCGCCGGCGGCGCTGCTCTGTGGCGCGCGGCTGGCCGGGTCTTGCAGCGGGGCTGCGGTGTCCGACCCATGCTGGCCATACCCTTCGCCGCGCCCGCGCGCGCTGGCGGCTCGGCGCACCAGCCAGGCGGTGCCCAGCACCAGCATGACGGCACCACCGATCAGGCCCAAACCGGGTGCAGCAAACGGCGTGGTGCCGAAGAAGGGCATGGGGATGGCGTTTTGAATTGCGGGCGTGCCGGGCAGCGCCGTCATGGTGAAGGTGAAGGCGCCCAGCGCGATGGTGCCGGGGATCAGGCGTTTGGGGATGTCGGCCTGGCGGAACAGGGCCGCTGCAATCGGGTAGACGGCAAACGCCACCACGAACAGCGAGACGCCGCCGTAGGTGAGCACCGCGCAGGCCAGCACGATGGCCAGGATGGCGCGCTGGCTCCCCAGCGCTCGCGTGATGGCCTCGGCGATGACCTGGGCGGCGCCCGAGTCTTCCATCAGCTTGCCGAAGACCGCTCCCAGCAGGAACAGCGAGAAGAACGCGATCACGAAGCCGCCCAAGGCCGGCATGAACACCTGGGTGTAGCTGGCCAGCAGCGGTGCGTTGGGGCTCAGGGCGGCGGCGAGCAAGGCCATCAGCGGCGCCAGCAGCAGCACGCTCACGCCCCGGTAGGCCAGCGCCATCAGCAGCACCAGCGCCAGCACGATGCCCAGGATGCTGCTCATGGGGTCTGTGGCATCAGCATCTGGGCGATGTCGTGGCTGGTGCGCACGCCGATGTCGCGCCGGTGGCGGTGCCACCAATGGTCGGCGGCGGCGTAGCCCATGTCGTGCAGATCGTTCAGGAAGCTGGCGCTGGTTTGGGTCTTGCTGCCAGCGCCCAGCGGTGCGAGCAGGGCGCCGCCGTCGATCAGGTGCAGACGCAGCGCCTCCACCCGGCCAAACAGCGGGTTGCGGTAATGGTGGGTCGGGCGGTCTTCGTCGGCAATGAGCTGGCGCAGCAGGGCGATGGAGCGCAGCTCTTTGAGCAGGCTGGCGTTGAAGGTGATTTCGTTGATGCGCTCCAGGATGTCGGCGGCCTGGGTGGGCAGCTCGGGGCGCTCGCGTGGGTTGATCTGCACCAGCAGCAGGTCGTCGGCGTCGGTCTCGCCGATCAGTGGCAGCAGCGTCGGGTTGCCGGCGTAGCCGCCGTCCCAGTAGGCTTCGCCGTCGATTTCCACCGCCCGGAACAGCAT
>CAZADK010000700.1:0-2489 GCA_964483855.1 uncultured Rhodoferax sp. | reverse complement strand
CCAGAGCGCATCAACCCGGGCGACAAGGAGCACACGCTCACCAAGATCCTGAAGATCGTGTCAGGCGACACACCCGAGACGCTTGAGCGGGTGGCGCAGTTGTATGAACGCATCATTGTTCCCGGTGTGCATCGCGCCTCCAGCATCAAGGCGGCCGAAGCGGCCAAAGTGATCGAGAACACCCAGCGCGACGTCAACATCGCGCTGATGAACGAGTTGTCCATCATCTTCGACAAGCTCGGCATCGACACCACCGAAGTGCTGGAAGCTGCCGGGACCAAGTGGAACTTCCTGAAGTTCAAACCAGGCCTGGTCGGTGGCCACTGCATCGGGGTCGATCCCTATTACCTGACGCACAAGGCCGAGATGCTGGGTTACAACCCGCAGGTGATTCTTGCAGGCCGGCGGATCAACGACGGCATGGGCAAGTTCATCGCCGAGCAAACCATCAAGCACATGATTGCCGGCGGCAGTTATGTCAAGGGCGCCAAGGTCATCATCCTGGGCCTCACCTTCAAGGAGAACTGCGCCGACCTGCGTAATTCCAAGGTCATCGACATCATCAACGAACTCAAGAGCTATGGTGTCGAGGTGCACGTGACCGACCCTCAGGCCAAATCCGACGAGGCCGTGCACGAATACGGCGTGCCCCTGGTATCGTGGGACGACTTGCCGCGCGCCGATGCCATCGTTGCCGCAGTCGCGCACAAGGAGTTTGCCGCGCTGTCCATCGAGGACCTTGGCAAGAAACTGGTCAAAGGCGGAGCGTTCATCGACGTCAAGGCGTGTTTCGACGCCAAGGCGATCCAGGACGCCGGCTACAAGTTGTGGCGCCTGTAGGGCGACAAACAACGGCCGCCGCCCATGCTCGCGAAGATTCCTGCTTGCCGAATTGCTGCCAGAGGCCTGGGCATTGGCGGACTCGGGCTCGGGTATGGCGGCTCCTGACCCGCGCCCGCTGATAGCGCACGTGATGTACCGGTTCGATACCGGCGGGCTGGAAAACGGCATCGTCAACCTGATCAACCACATGCCCGAGGACCGGTTCAGGCATGCCGTAGTGGCGCTGACCGAGGTGACGGAGTTCCGCCAGCGAATCCGGCGCAGCGATGTGCAGTTCGTGTCGCTGCACAAACCGCCCGGTCAGGGACTTTGGCAATACCCCCGATGGCACCGCCTGTTTCGGCGGATGCGCCCTGACATCGTGCACACACGCAATCTGGCGGCCCTGGAGTGCCAGTTGCCGGCTTGGGCCGCGCGGGTGCCTGTGCGTATCCACGGCGAGCACGGCCGAGACGTCGGGGATCTGGACGGTAGCAATCGGACCTACCAGCGTGTGCGGCGGTTCTACAAGCCGTACGTGCACCATTACCTGGCGCTGTCGCGCGACCTCGCCGACTATTTGATGCAACGGGTCGCGGTGCCCTCCGAGCGCATCACGCAGGTCTATAACGGCGTGGACACGGACACGTTTCAGCCGTCGCCGGGCGGGCCCCAGGCCATTGAGGGATGCCCTTTCAATCCGGCCCGGCACTGGATTGTCGGCACCGTCGGTCGCATGCAGGCGGTGAAGGACCAGGTCATGCTGGCGCGCGCCTTTGTGCATGCCCTTGAATTGGCACCAGCACAACGCGACCGGCTGCGCCTGGTCATGGTTGGGGACGGCCCTTTGCGTGCCCAGGCCTTGTCGGTGCTGCACGCCGCTGGTGTTGCCGACCTGGCCTGGTTGCCGGGCGAGCGCAGCGACGTGGCTGCCATCATGCGCGGACTGCATGCGTTCGCCTTGCCCTCGTTGGCCGAAGGAATCTCCAACACCATACTGGAGGCGATGGCAAGCGGCCTGCCGGTGATAGCCACTGATGTCGGCGGCAATGCGGAGCTGGTCGTCAAGGGCAAGACCGGCGAGATCATCGCGGCAGCCGACTCGCTGGCGATGGCGCACAGAATCTTGCACCTCGCCCATGAGCCGGAGCGCGCGCGCGATATGGGCGCAGCCGGACGACAACGCGCGGAAGCATCATTCAGCATGCAAGCGATGGTGAAAAACTATCAGTATGTCTACGATATGCAGTTGCAACGCATCCGAAGCCGCTAACAGGAACACGACAAACCATGTGCGGAATCACTGGAATCTTTGACACCCGCGGCGGCAGCGAGATCGACCGTGCCGTTTTGCAGCGCATGAACGACTCGCAATGGCATCGCGGGCCGGACGAGGGTAGTCTGCACATCGAGCCGGGAGTCGGCCTGGGGCATCGCCGCTTGTCGATCATTGACATCGCGACAGGTCAGCAGCCACTGTTCAACGAAGACGGCTCGGTCGTAGTGGTGTTCAACGGCGAGATCTACAACTATCAGCAACTGATTCCCGAACTGCAGGCGTTGGGTCACGTGTTCCACACCAAGAGCGACACCGAGGTGATCGTGCACGCCTGGGAATCCTGGGGCGAGGATTGCGTCAAGCGTTTTCGCGGCATGTTTGCGTTTGC
>CAZADK010000699.1:0-2503 GCA_964483855.1 uncultured Rhodoferax sp. | reverse complement strand
AGCGCACTTTGCGGTTGGCCAGCTCCAGCATCAACGCCAGGCCCACACCCAGCAAGCTGCCCAGAAAGATGGACACCAGCACGTTGAGCAAGATGCGCGGGCGTGAGGGTTCGTTCGGGGCCGAAGCCGCGTTGAGCACCGCGATGTTGCTCTGGCTGTTCTGGCTCTCTACATTGGTCTGTGCGGCGCGCTGGCTGATGGTCTCGAAAGCGCGCTGGGCAATGTCGATATCGTTGCGCAAGACGCGCAGTTCGTCGCGCTGCTTGTTAAGCCCCAGCACCCGTGCCTTCTGCGTGGCCACGGCCTTCTTCAGCTGGTCTTCACGCTGGCGGCTGATCTGGTAGGTGGTGTCGATGGAGCTGGTGATATTGCGCGTCTCGGCGCCCAGCTGGCTGCGCAACGATTCAAGTTCGGATTCGGTGCGCAGGGTCTGCGGATGGTTCTTGCCCAAGATGACGTTGCCCTCCTGCAGCTTGGCCTCGAGCCGGGCGATGTCGGCCTTCAGACCGTTGATCAGCGGGCTTTGCATGACCTCGGCCACGGTGTCGGCACTCGCATTCTGGCGCTTGCTCTGGCTGTCGGTGGTCTGGGCCTGGATTTGCGTCAGCTGGCTCGAGGTCTCGTTGAGCTTGGCGGTTTCGTAGTCCAGCCGCTCATCGGCCGAGACCAGGCCGTTCGTCTGCTGGTAGCTGGAAAGCGCCGTCAGCGCCTGGTCGAGCCGTTCGCGCGCGGCCTTGCTCTGCTCTTCGAAGAAACTGGCGTATTGGCGCACGGGGGCCAGCTTCAACTCCAGGTTGACATCCAGGTACGACTGGGCGAACGCGTTGGCCACGGCGGCGGCAAAGTCGGGGTCGGCGCCGGTGTAGCTGATGTTGACGACGTTGCTCTCGCGCGAGGGCTTCACTTCCAGGTTTTTCTGCAGCAGGGCCGCCAGCCACAACAACAACTGGCCCTTGCCCTCGGTCTCTTGCTGCCATTGCTGGCGAATGGCGGCGCTTTCTTCCATGCGCAGCAGCTTGACCACGCGTTGGGCGACCCGGTCGCTGTTGATGATGTCGATCTGCGTGGCCATGTAGCCCGGCGCCATCAGGCCGGCCAGCAGCTGGCCGGTGACCGGGTCGGGCGACTTGACGTCGACCACGATCGCGGCGTTGGAGGTGTATTGCTTGGGAATGACCAGGCTCACGCCCACCGTGACCAGCACGGTCACCAGCAGCGCGAGCAATGCCACGAACCAGCGGGCGCGCAAGATGAGCAGGAATTGTTGCAGTGTCATGGTGTGGTTGTGCTCGTGTTTCTCAGAACAGGCGCTCGTTGACGTAGATTATGTCGTTGGGCATCACCAGGTCGGTCAGCTTGGGCGTGATCTGTTCGATGCTGCCGTCCACGGCCTTGCGGTGCAGGCGCAGCTTGTTTTCGGTGCCGCGGCCGGTTGGGCCGCCGCCTTGGGCCAGGGCCTGCATCACCGTCATGCCTGCTTCAATGCGGAACGAGCCGGGGCGTTGCGCCTCACCATATATATAGAACACCGGCGCCTCCACGACGAAAATCACGTCGTTGCCCTGCACCGGGTCGGTCAGTTTGGGCGTGCTTTGCACGATGGCGCCATTGGCACCGGCGCGGCTCAGGCGCAGCAAGGTTGCGCTGCCGCGCGCGGTGGGCCCGCCGCCCTGGGCCAGCGCCTGCATCACCGTCATGTCGCGCTCCACCCGGAACGAGCCCGGGCGCTGCGCTTCGCCGTAGATGTGGAACACCGGGGCCCGGTGCACATACAGCGTGTCTCCGCCGCGCAGGATGATGTCTTCTTCGGGTTTGTTGTTGAGGTAGATCGACGGGATGTCGATCAACCGCCGGAAGTTCTTGCCCTCGCGTTCGCCGCTGACAATGACGAAGTCGTCGCCACCGGGTGTGGCGCCGCCGGCGGTGGCCAGCATGTCCGACAGCCGGGTGTTGGCCGTCTCCAGCGGGAAACGCCCCGGCCGGTTGACCTGCCCGAGCACCGACACCTGGTTGCCGCGAATCTGCAGCAGCACGATGGTTACCTGCGGCTGGCGGATGAAGCCGCCTTTTTGCAGCGCCTCGGCAATCTTCCGCTCGGCGGCCGCCACGGAGGTGCCACCCAGATCGACGGTGCCGATCAAAGGGTAGGTGATGGTGCCGCCTTCCGACACCCGGGTCTCGATGGTCAGGTCGGGGTTCTGGAACACCTGGATGCGGATCGTGTCGCCCGCGGCCAGCGGATAGTCGGGCTTGGCCTGCGCCAGAGCGCCCCAGCTGAGCAGGGTGAGCACGGCGGCGAGCAACAGGTGCGGGAGTCGGAAAATGCGCAGGGTCATGGAGGCATCCGGTTGGGGGTGGGTGTCACTTGCAAATATCAGGCCAGCTGGCGTCGGATGCTTACTTCAGGCCCTTGGCGCCTTTTTCGATCGCCGCCCGTGTCTTGTCGTCTACCGCCGTGTTGACGTCGGCGGGGGCTACCGGCGGGGCGGCGGTGGCCCCCGCC
>CAZADK010000698.1:0-2505 GCA_964483855.1 uncultured Rhodoferax sp. | reverse complement strand
CGCGAGGCGCCGCAGCATCCGATGACGCTGATGCTGCGCTTGAACTCGCTCAAGTCCTGAAGCGCAGCATTTGCCGATCATCGACCAAGCCCTGTGGGATGCGGTGTACGCCATTTTTGCCATCAATGCTCGCACGCGGACCCACCAGACGCGGGCCACAGTTGAATGCCTTCTCCACGGCATTGTGTTTGGCAATGACGGGCGCACACTGATGCCAGTCTCCGCCTCATCGAACGCCACAGCGGCGCCCACGGACCTGCAGGCGGCCCTCGCACGCGGGCACCGGTGGCTGCGCCAGATCGAGAGCGGCAAGGTACCCAACATCTCAGCCATTGCCAAGGCGGAAAGCGTCGACCGCCGCTACATCAGCCGGATGATCAACCTGACCACGCTGGCGCCGGACATTCAGGCAGCGATCCTGAATGAGATCCTGCCCGACACGGTGTCGCTGTTCAACCTTGCCAGCGACGCGCCGCTGTCGTGGGAGGTGCCGCGGGGGCGGGTTGATAGAGGTCAGGCAATGTCGCGCTCTCCGCAGCGACAGGGACTTCCAGAGGCGGTACACGAGACCCGGTCGCAACCGCGGCTAAGCAACGTGCCACAGATGCACCAGTTGTTTGGCAGCACGTCGACCATGGGTCACCGCCACTTCTCCAAGTGTCAGCGTGCTTCGCAGACGACGGGCGGTGTCAAGCGCAATCCGCGCTTCTCCATCACGCCCCAAGCGCATCAATGTCACGGCTTCCAGGATCGGGGGAAGATGAAACCTGGCGTCCCGCTTGCACGCCGTGCGTGCGTCTTGCAAGGCCTCATCGAGGCGGTCGACCCTGAGCAGGAAGGTGCCGAGTGCCCAGCCCCAGAACGCCAGACGCCTGTCGCGCGGACTGATACGCATACCGTAGCGCATCCGCTCGATCCCTTCGTCGAACCGGCCCGCCAAAGACAGCGCCGAGCCCAGTGCGACATGCGCTTGCGCATTGCTGGGATCCAATTCGAGCGCACGCTCAAGAATCTCCGTCCCACGGGAGTTTTGTCCGACATCGGCTAACGCGCAACCTGCGTAGCCAAGCACCTCGGAACCACCCTCCTCGTCCAGCGAGATCGCGCGCTCCGCAGCTGCGACCGCCTCTACTTCAAGCTCGGGTGAGTCCGCAATCACCCCGGTGTTTTTTCCAAGCGCGGTCAACAGGGCAAAATGCGCATAGGCGAGGCTGAAGGCCGGATCAATCGCCACAGCGTGCCGGAGTTGTGCTCGCGCCTCGGCCATGGCTTCCTCGTTCCAGCCTTTCAGCGCGATTGCCCCCGTGGCCTGCCGATAACAACTCCACGCATCCAGGTTTTCAGGACGCTGGCGCCGGATCAGAACAATTTCGGCCCGGGTGAGTTCAGGCTCGAGTTCAGACATGACTCCGCGGGCGATGTGGTCCTGCAAGTCCACTGCCTGGTCTCGGCTGCTTTCAAAGCGCCCGGTCCATAGTACGCGCCCGGACTCGGCATCGGTCAGTTGTGTCGATACACGAAGCCGATCGCCGACGGGGCGAACACTGCCCTCCACGACGTAGCGCACGCCGAGTTGGCGAGCGATCACCGCGATATTCGCCTCCTTTTCCCGGAACACAAAGGACGAGGCCTGCGAGATCACGAGGAAGCCCGCGACACGTGCCAACAAGGCAATCACATCCTCGGCGAGGCCGTCCGCAAGAAAGTTCAGGCCGTTGTCACCGGACAGCACCTTGAAGGGCAAGACCGCGATCGACGGCTTGGCTGTGGTCACGATCGCTGACCCGGCCGTGACCGGCGTAGTCTGCGCCGTGCCGGATGCCTCTGCAACAACCCGGAACGCCCGCACCGGATGTCCAATGTTCTTCATGGTCTGCTCGCCTTGATCCACGAAGCTGGCAGCCAGCTTGCCTCGCACGGCCCCGTGAACAGCGTCTGAGATCGTAACCCCGCCCAGCACCGCCAATCCTTCCAGACGCGCGGCGATATTGACACCATCACCGTAGATCGTGCCGTCTGATTTCTCGATGACGTCGCCCAGGTGGACGCCAATACGAAACAGCATACGGCGCTCCTCTGGCAGAGCCTGCGCCGCGGACATCAGCGCAGCTTGTACCGCGAGCGCCGCACCCACAGCCCCAGTGGCCGTGTCAAACACCGCCAGCACAGAGTCCCCGGCCATGTCGATGACGCGGCCCTGGTTGGCTTCGATGTGTGATCGGAAAACGGCCCGGGCAGCATCGAGCACAGACACCGTGGCGCGATCGTCCAGCGACATCAGGCGCGAATACCCTGCAGCATCGGCGGCGAGGATGGCAGCGAGGCGTTGTTTGAGTTCAGAAGCAGACACTGAATTTCGCTTCTTGCTAATGGGTCCCGACGAGACGGGAGAATCCTAACAGCATAGGCGGAATCGGGTGAAACTGCAGTGCCTGCCGCCGCCGGATGGTGTGAATAGATGCTATGGATGCCTCCCTCCTTAAGGGGAGATGGAATGGGGTGCTG
>CAZADK010000697.1:0-2506 GCA_964483855.1 uncultured Rhodoferax sp. | reverse complement strand
CGGCCGTCGAACCAATGGCCAGGGGGACGGTTGTTGGATTGCATGTACGAGACCTTGTCTTGGCCGTCCTGGATGCTCTGCATTGTGCCGCTTGCAGGGAACCGCAGCGCCGGCTCCAGCGCACAACTCAATACCCCAGTCGCTTCTCCACGACATTGCGCAGTGGCTCGCCACTCAGGAACCGCTCCAGGTTCGCGGTGAAGAAATGCATGGCATCGTCGATCCAGGTCTGCGTGTGGTCGGCACAGTGGGGCGACAACAGCAGGTTGTCCAGCCCGTACATCGGGTGGCCGGCAGGCAACGGCTCCTGGGCGAACACATCGAGCGCCGCGCCGCGGATGCGCTTGTGGCGCAGGGCGTCGATCAGGGCTGGCTCGTCGATGACCGCGCCGCGTCCGACGTTGATCATCACGCCCGAGGGTTTCATAGCGGCGATCGCTTCTGCGCTGACCAGCCCGAGGGTGTCGGGCGTGAGTGGTGCGGCCACAACGACATAGTCGGAGCGTGCCATCAGTTCCAGCAGTCGGTCGGTGCCGAGCGCCTCGTCGACCAGCGGGTCGCCCCGCGACTGCTCGGGACGCCGGCGCAGCGCGATGACGCGCATGCCCAAGGCCCGGGCCAGGTGCGCCGCGGAGCGGCCGATGTCGCCGTAACCGACGATGCCCATGGTCTTGTCGTGGGCCATTTCCACGTCGAACTGTTCCCACCGGCCGGCGGCCTGGTTGCGCTGCATGCGGTGCAGGTCCTTGGCAAAGAACAGCACTCCCGCCGCCACGAACTCGCCCAGCGACCGGCTGTAGACTCCGCTGCTGTTGGTCAGCGGCACGGGGCTGTCCACCAGCGCGGGAAACAGCAGCGTGTCTAGCCCGGCGGAGCGGCAATGCACCCAGCGCGCCCGGGGCGCCAGCGCAAACACTTGTCGCAGCAGGTCGCGGCTGGCCGCCCAGACCAGGATGGCGTCGGCCGAGGGTGCGGTGTCTGCCACTGATTCCAGCGTCGGCCCGATGACGATGCGTACCCGTTCGCGAAAGGGTTCGAGCATGCGCAGCCGTGGCTCGGAAGGGTCGGCCAGTACCAGCAGGGTAGGGATCGCGGTGGTCATGCGGGGGTTCTCCGGGAAATCAGGTCTGTACGAGATATGGACACTGCGCGATCGACAGCGTCCTGCAGCAGTAACGCTCCCAGATATTGTCCCTGTGCAATGCGATCGACCGCGAGGCGGGCGAGAACCATGACAGGAACCGGATCAGACATGCCGATTCAGCGCTCGTTGCTGGACCACGGTCATGATACGCAGCAGTCAGCTGCGTACTCTGTCAGCAAATGGCTGCGTGAATGGAAGACTGGCAAAGATCTCAGGCGACTGAAGTTTTGGGTCCCTGCGCCGGCGCGCCGTTCGCCTGGCCATAGAACACACCGCCTCGGTCCATATCGGTCGCACGCACCTTGCCGAGATCGGTGAAATAAAAGCCCCGATGGGCGTCGAACACGATGTCGTTCGGGCCGCGCAGCGCAATGCCGTCGATCGACTCGTAGATCCGCTCGGCATAGCCCGTGGCCAGGTTCACGCGTTCGATGCGCCCACCGGAGTAGTTGTCAGCCTGCGAAACCGGTCGGAAGCAGCCGTCGTCTTCGGTATGGAAATTGAAGCCGCCGTTGTTGCAGACGCAGACCGCGCCGTCGGGGCCGATGGCGGCGCCTTGCTCCCGCAACCAAAATCGCCATTGTGCATGGACCTCCGGTGCCGCCTCCCGGGCTTGCGGCAGTCTGCGCCATCGGGTGTTGCGATGGAGTGACCATTTTCGGTCTGAAGCGCCGGCGCAGGCGCGAACCAGACGCGTCCGCTACAACACCCGTTTCAAAATACACCCCGGTGTAACTGTCCAGATTCGCCGCCACCTGCTCCGGCTTGCCCTGCACAACCACTTGGCCGCGGCATACGTGACACGGCACGTAGACGGCGGGCAGGAATTGCATCTCGACCTTCTTCACGCATGCGACTTCAGTCTGAAGCTGGCGAGATATTCTTGACCCTGGCCTTGCCGGGGTGCTTTTGAAACAAGCGCCGCGTTGCGTCACCCCAGACCTTCAGCGATAAAGGCCAGCACCAAGGAATTGAGCGACACGCCTTCTGTTTTTGCTCTGGCGGTCAGTTGCATATTCATGGAGCGCGCAAGCCGTGCAAGGACCCTTCCCGAGGCAGATGCCGGCGTGAAGTCCCTCGACCTTGACCCAGGTTTGCCAGTGCAGCGGGGAAACTCAGGCCGGCTTGCGGGCCACGATGAAGACCCGGATGTCCTTGCCACGGGTGCCATGCCGTTCAACCGACACTATCTCCATACCCTGCCGGGCGATGGCCGACGTCAGCCTCGCCTCGTTCAAGCACAGCACGTGGGGCGCCTTGCCGATGGCGCGCATCAGCGGCAGCGCGAGATAGGGAATGAGCGGGTTCATCTCGGCGATGCAGGGCGTCTTGGAAATCAACAAGCCGCCAGGCCGCAAGGCC
>CAZADK010000696.1:0-2510 GCA_964483855.1 uncultured Rhodoferax sp. | reverse complement strand
CCGCCAGGCTGCACCCACAAACACCCGTTGCCCCGGTGCGCGTCCTCGAGCGCGAACCAGAACGTCGTCACGCTGACTGGTGTGGTGACGAAGAAGCTCGCGTCCTGATGCCAGCGCACCTCACCGCCGATCGCCGGTTGCTTGAAGATATACATCGACTGCCACACCAGCGGCTGCACCAGCCCGACAGCACGGGCTACCGCAGCGAGATCGGCGCCGCGCGAGAACCGGTCGAACACCGGATCGAGGTCATGCATCGCATGGCCGATCTTGTTGATCGACAGCGCCTTGTCCTGCTTCAGGCGTCCGTTGGCATCCAGCGCTTCCTCCTCGAGGAAGCAGCGGATGGTCTGGGCCGATCCGAGAAAATAGTCGTTGACCCGGCGCTGCTGCTCCTGGGTGCTGAAAACCGCCTGCTCGCCAGCCATGTCATAGGCATCGACCAGCTCGCCGGCGCGCTGGCGGATTGCTGCTATCTGCCGCGTGTCCCGGAAACCCGGCAACACGACAAAGCCGCGTTCGGCGAAGGTCTGCTGCTGGCCGCTGGACATGGCGGTAGGGGATAGTTCAAGCGCGCATCAGGGCTTCGATCTCCGCGCCGTCGACAGGCACCGCGCGGGTGATCAGTTCGCAGCCGTCGGCCGTGACGATGGCATCGTCCTCGATCCGGATGCCGATGTTGTGGAAACGTTCAGGAACGCCGGGAGCGGGCCGAACGTAGATGCCCGGCTCGACGGTCAGCACCATGCCGGGGCGCAGGATGCGGGCCGGCCGGTTGACGATGGTCTCGCCACTGAGCGCATCCTTGCGCTGGCTGGTCTGGCCGAGTTCGCCGGGCTCCAGGTAACCCCCGCAATCGTGCACATCCATGCCCAGCCAGTGGCCGGTGCGGTGCATGTAGAACTGGAAATAGCTGCGTTTGTCGATCACGTCCTGCACGGTGCCCACCTTGTCGGCATCGAGCAAGCCCAGGTCCAGCATGCCCTGCGACAGTACTTTCACACTGGCATCGTGGGGGTCGGTGAAACGGGCGCCGGCGTGGGTGGCATCGACGGCTGCCTGTTGGCTGGCCAGCACCAGGTCGTACAACTCCCGCTGTGGCCCGGTGAACCTGCCGTTGGCCGGGAAGGTCCGGGTGATGTCACTGGCATAACCGTCGAGTTCGCAGCCGGCGTCGATCAGCACCAGATCGCCGTCGCGAATCGGGGCGGTATCGGCGCGGTAATGCAACACACAGGCGTTGGCACCGGCGGCGACGATGGAACCGTAGGCCGGATATTGCGAGCCATGGCGGCGGAATTCATGCAGCAGTTCGGCGTCCAGGTGGTATTCGCGCACGTCCTGGCCTTCGCGCAACATGCGGGCCGACAACTGCATCGCGCGCACGTGCGCGCCGGCGCTGATATGCGCGGCACGGCGCATGGTGTCCTGCTCACTTGCGTCTTTGGTCAGCCGCATCTCGTCGAGCAGGCTGCATAGGTCGCGTTGCTGCTCCGGGCACAAGGAGCCGTAACGCACGCGCGCGCGCAGGCTGGACGACCAGCCGTCGACCCGTGTTTCCAGGCCTGGATGGATGCCGAACGGATACCAGACCACGTCGCGGCCGTCCATCAACTGGGGCATTTGCGCATCGAGCTCGGCGACGGAGAACGCGGCGTCCACATCCAGCCGTGTCGGCGCCTCGGCTGGGCCGAGCCGGTAACCGTCCCAGATCTCGCGCTCCATGTCCTTGGGCTGGCAGAACAGTGTGGTCTTGCCGTCTCCGGTGATGACCAGCCAGGCCCGCGGCTCGGTGAAGCCGCTGAGGTAGTAGAAATAACTGTCGTGCCGGTACAGGTAGTCGCTGTCGCGGTTGCGCTGGCGCTCGGGGGCGGTGGGGATGATGGCGATGCCTTTGGCGCCGAGTTGCTGGGCCAGGGCGGCGCGCCGAACGGCATACGGTGAAGGTGTCATGGTGCGTGTTTCGTCGATTCAGGATGCACGGGGAATCTGGAGTTGGGCCAGGCGTTCAGGGGTGCCGACGTCCGTCCAGGGCCCAGTGTATAGCTGCGCCGTCAACCGTTCATGCTGCGCTGCAATCCGCAACAGCGGCGCCAGCGCGGCCCGCGCACCTGCAGGATTGCCCGCGGGGATATCGCAGAAGGGTGGCGCAAACAGGGCATGCCGAAACAGGCCGATCGTGCTGTAGGTGTAGCGCCCAGGGCCGTCATTGCGCGCCAAGCCCTCTTGCGTCAAGCCGAAATCGCCCTTCGGGTTGTGTGGCGGATTGAGGACCAGCCAGATATGTGCCAACGCGTCGCTGGCCATGAAAGCGCGGCGCGCCGCCTCGGAGAACACAAATTCCGGCACAAAGACATCGCCCGCCAGCAACCAGAAGGGATCGGCCAGTTGCGGCAGCGCGCGGGCGATGCCGCCAGCCGTCTCCAGCGCGCCGCCAAAATCACGGCCTTCGTGGGAATACACGAGGCGCACAGGCGCGCGCACGAGGCGCACGGACGCGCCCTCAAGCC
>CAZADK010000695.1:0-2510 GCA_964483855.1 uncultured Rhodoferax sp. | reverse complement strand
GCCGCATGCAGTGGCAGGGCTCGCGCGACCTGAGCGGTTTCCTGGCGGTGCCGGCAGCGATCGATTTTCTGGCCGCGCACGACTGGGCGGCGCGTTGCGCCGACTGCCACGTGCGCGCGATGGCGCTGATGCACCGGGTCAGCGCACGCACCGGCATTTCGCCGATCGCCGACGATGCATCTTTTGTGCAGATGGCGCCCTTGCCTGTACCCCACCAGGACGCCGCGGCGCTGCGCAAACGGCTGTTTGACGACTTTCATATCGAGGTGCCGGTGACGCAACATGTCGGCGCAGGTGGTGCGCGCACCTTCGTGCGCGTGTCGGTGCAGCCCTATACCAGCGACGACGACCTGGCTGCGCTGGAGGCGGCCTTGTTCAGCGATTGATCGCTGTCATGCGGCGCGGGGTGGTGCGGGGGCTGGAGGCACCAGACTCGATCAACATGTTGGCCGTCTGTCTCAAGAGGCCATCCGCTCTTGCAATGCCTCTTGGGCCAGGGTATTGATGCTCTTGCCTTGAGCCTGCGCTTCGATCGCGAGCTTCTCATGCAGCTCTGGAGAAATGCGAAGGTTGAATTTGCCCGAGAAATTGCGCCGCGGCTCGAGCCCCTTCTCCTTGCAGACCTCAAGAAAGACGTGAAGTGACTTCTTGAACTCAGTACGGAGTTCCTTCGGAGTTTTGCCGTAGAAATCCGCACCCCCATTCAAGCCAAGAATCTCGCCACGGAAAAGGTCGAGCTCTTCGTCGTATTCGATCTTTGCGCGATATCCGTCAACCGTCATTACGTTCATGGTTCAACTCCGTGCTGCTCCAGCCATTTGCGAATACTCGCCACTGCACCCTTGTCGGTGCTGGGTGACGGATGCGGCCGGTGAAAAATGCGAACCTCCTCAAACAAGACAACAGCCACTCGGCTGCCTGCGCGCTCGCTGACCTCCGCGCCAAGTTCTATGAAGAGCGCCTCAATATCGCGCCACTGAACATTGCCGCTTATCGGGCGAGCGGCAATCAATTCAAGGGTGCGCTGATGCCTTCGCTTCATGCGCGAATGGTACCACTATCAGGTACCGGAACGGAAGAGTCTTGCAGACCGATCTTGCCTCTGTCGTCCGCACGACGATGATCTATACCCATGTGCTCAGGGTGGCTGCCGGTCACGCCACCAATCACGTGATGGATCGCGCACCCGGTCCCGTGTTTCAGTCAATCCAGCGGTCGCGTCAGGTAGACACCTTCGCGACCAATGATGGCGGTGCGGGCGGGCATGAAGATCGTGCAGTCGTCGCAGGGTGCATGGATCAACACGTCGCCGTCGGTGGCGATGAGTTCGTCATGTGCAAAGGTCTCGAAGCCGATCACCGGTTGCGTGAACGCGAACTCCGTCGTGGCGATCACGTAGGTGCGCAGCAACTCGAAGCGCCGCGGCGCTTTGGCCGGGGCGGGTGTGTGGGCTATCAAGCCGAAATGGCCCAGGAAGTCCTTGGCCACCAGCACTGCCAGGTCCGCCGTGGCCTGTTTGAAATGTTGTCCGCATTCGACCACCATGGCTGCGCCCGGCCCCTGTGGCTGCCCATGTCGGCCATGCTGCATCAGCGGCGTGCCCGATCCCAGGCCGCTGGGCATCACGAGATGTACGCCCGGGCGGGGCAGCGCGAGCGCGACCGCCGCATTGCGTTCGAAGTGCGGATAGACCCAAAACGGCACCACGTCCTGGCTGGTCGAGTGGATGTCCAGAATGTGGTCGGCCGCCACGACCGCGGGCCGCATCACGCGCGCGCGGCGCAGTTCCACGCTGTCCTCGTCGCCGTCGAGCCATGGGCCGGACCAGATGCGGTTGAGGTTGTGCGTGATCTGCCGGCTCGCAAACGGATCGGCCGGATCGAAGCTCTCGTAGGCGGCAACGTTGGCAAAGCTCACCGTCAAGGTGCCGATCTTCGGCCGCACGCCGGTGTCGAGCAGGTGGCAGGCCGCAACCATGCCGCAGAACTCGTTGCCATGGGTCAACGCGTTGACCATGACGTGCGGGCCGGCAACACCGGAGTCGAAACGGTGGACATAGTCGATGCCGGTGTTGCCTGCCTTGTACGGCGTCAGGTCGCGTGGCAGGACCTCGATGGCTGGGTGTGTATCGGTCATGGTGGGAGTGGCGTGGCGGTGCCGCAGTCTAGTCCAACGCGCACCGTGGGAATGTCGACGTGGCGAATAGATTGCGCTCTGCGAAATCTGAAAGCAATCTGCGTGAGTGCGCTGCATCGATGCGGCAAGATCACGTTGCTGGAGATGCTGTGCAAAGCCATGCGCGATCCGTACGACCTGGTGGCTGCATACCGCGATCCGCGAGGATGCGTCGATCAATCTGGAGGCAATCGACCGCATGCTGGGCGAGTTCCCCGATGCCGACATCGTGTTCATCGAAAGCGGACGCGACAACCTGGCCGCCACCTTCAGCCCGGAACTGAGCGACCTGACGATCTACGTCATCGACGTCGCCGCCGGCGAGAAGATCCCGC
>CAZADK010000694.1:0-2513 GCA_964483855.1 uncultured Rhodoferax sp. | reverse complement strand
GCGATCATGCGCGAACGCACGCAGGAGTTCGCCGAACTCATCACGGTCGAGATGGGCAAGCTGATTGCGCAAAGCCAGGGGGAGGTCAAGCTGAGCGCGGCCATCCTCGACTACTACGCCGAGCACGCAGAATCCTTTCTGGCGCCGCAGAAACTCAGCACTGCCAAGGGTGACGCGGTCGTCGAGAGCAGTCCGATCGGCGTGTTGTTCGGTGTCGAGCCGTGGAACTTCCCGTACTACCAGATCGTGCGTTTTGCCGCGCCCAACCTGATGGCGGGCAACGTCGTGATGGTCAAACACGCCTCCAACGTGCCGCAATGCGCGCTGGCCTTCGAGCGCCTGCTCGAAGAGGCGGGCGCGCCGGCCGGGGCCTACACCAACCTGTTCATCTCCAAGGACCAGGTCGCCAAGGTCATTGACGACGACCGTGTCCGGGCCGTCGCGTTGACGGGCAGCGAAGGCGCCGGGGCGGTCGTTGCCGCGCGCGCCGGCAAGAACCTGAAGAAGTCCACGCTGGAACTCGGCGGCAGCGATGCCTTCATCGTGCTCGACGATGCCGACCTGGACAAGGCCGTCAAGCATGCGGTCAGCGGTCGGATGGGCAACAGCGGCCAGGCCTGCACGGCATCCAAACGCATCATCGTCGTCGAGGCCTTGGCCGATCGCTTCCTGGAGAAGTTCCAGACCGCCATGCAGGCCTTCGAACCCGGTGACCCGCTGGACAGCAAGACCACTCTGGCACCGCTGTCGTCGGCGCAGGCGCTCAAGACGCTGCTGGGCCAGGTCGATGAGGCCGTGGAACACGGCGCGCGGATCGTGATGGGCGGCAAGCGCATCGAAGGACAGACCGGCGCATTCATGCAGCCGACCATCCTCACGGATATCGAGTCCGACAACCCGACCTACCAGCAGGAGTTCTTCGGTCCGGTGGCGCTGTTTTTCCGCGTGCCGGATGAGGCCACCGCGGTCGCGCTGGCCAACGATTCTCCGTTCGGCCTTGGCGGGTCGGTGTTCACGCAGGATGTCGAACGCGGCAAACGCGTGGCCCGGCAGATCGTTACCGGCATGGTGTTCATCAACTCGGCTGCGGTGTCGACACCGGACCTGCCGTTCGGCGGTGTCAAGAACTCGGGTTATGGGCGTGAACTCTCCGGCGCCGGCATCCAGGAGTTCGTCAACAAGAAGCTGATCAGAGTGAACTGACGGATGCACGGACCGCCGCGCACGAACCGGCGCAGCGTGGCCGCCGGTTTTCCATCGTGACTGTGACGCCCGCATTGGACTCCAGCGTGCGCGCATCCTCGCTGCTGCATGGCCGCGCTGGCCGGCTGGCATCCATCCGCTACACCGACGGCCCGCTGGCCGATGTCATGCGCTATTGGGCCCGGCCAACCTGCCCAAGCCGATCTTCGACAAGGTCAAGAAGGCGCTGGGCGAGAGCCTGCAGACGCCGGATTTGCGCAAGAAGCTTGAGTCCAGCGGCTCCACGGTGGCTTCACCGGAGTTCAACTTCGACCAGTTCCTGCTGACCGAAGTCGCGAAATACAAAAAGATCGTCGAGTTCGCGAAAATCGAGGAATGAACGCAGGCATCGCCATCCGCACAACCCCGCCATTCTTGCTGCCAGTGCCGGACATCAGCGCCTGGTGCGCCGGCAACACCGGCACGCAGGGCGTGTGGCAGTTCGACTCCGGCCAGAGCGGGCGTCATGTGCTGATCACTGCGCTGGTCCATGGGAACGGATTGTGCGGCGCCTGGGCGCTCAAGGGTCTGCTCGAAGCCGGAGTACGTCCGCAGCGCGGCATGCTGACGCTGGCGTTCTGCAACCTGGCAGCCTTCGACCGCTTCGATCCCGCCCACCATGACGCTTCGCGCTTCACCGACGAAGACCTCAACCGCCAGTGGACCGGTACACGCATTGACGCCGTCGATACCCAGAAACGTCGCCGCGCCGCGGCACTGCGACCGTTCATGGCGCAGGCCGACTGGCTGCTCGACATCCACTCCATGCATGAGCCGTCGCCACCGCTGCTGCTCACCGGCATGTTTGCCCGCAACCGGGCGCTGGCGCGCGCCTTGCGCTCGCCCGAACACATCGTCGTCGATGCGGGTCACACGGACGGCGTGCGCATGCGCGACTACGGCCAGTTCGGCCTGCCGGACGCCACGGCCGGCGACAAATGCGCGCTGCTGATCGAATGCGGATTCCATGGCGACCCGGCCAGCCGCGCGGTGGCGCAAGACCAGTGCGTCCGATTCCTCGCCCAGTCGGGCGCGCTCAGCTCCAACGCGCTGACCTCTAAATTGCCGCTCTGGCGGCTACCCGACGCGGCGCGCCAGTGGGCACTCGAGGTGACCGACGCGGTGGTCGCAACCAGCAGCACTTTTCATTTCGCCGCACCATATGCCGGCCTGGAAACGCTGGCGCGAGCCGGCACCGTGATCGGCCACAACGACGGGATACCGGTGGTGACACCCTATGACGACTGCGTGCTGGTGATGCCCTCGACCCG
>CAZADK010000693.1:0-2514 GCA_964483855.1 uncultured Rhodoferax sp. | reverse complement strand
TTGTCGTTGCCCGCCCCCCCTACGCAGCACATCGCTGAAGTCGGGTGCGGCCAGGCCGTTGTTCAAGGTGCCGTCGGTCGCCCAGCTAGTCTGGTTCCAGGCGTAGGTGCCGTAATTGGGTTTGACCCTCGGCCAAGGTGATGACGGCGCCGTTGGCGTCCACCACGCTGTCTCCCAGGATGACTTTGAATTTGCCACCCAGGAAATGGCGAATGGGCTGTCGCCGTTCTGGCCGGCAGTCAATCCGACTTCAATGGTGTTTCGTCAGCCGCCACCACCCCAAGCGCGGCGTTGATCGACCATGGACGGCCTGTCGATTTGCTGAGCCAGTGACTCGACATCGGCCGCCCGCACACCCGCTGCAGCGAAGTGGTCTTTCCATGCTGCCGCCACGGCGACCACCTGGCGCACTTGGGACTCGGCTTCATCTCGCTTGAGCCCGAACTGTCCGTGCTCGGACAAGGCATTTGCGATGGAGGAGTCCGCCATGTCGACACCCACTCGCATCTGCTGGTAGCCCAACGCATGGCCAGAGGGCAGCACATCAAACGCGGGCGACAACTCGTATTCGCCACGGTCGTTCATGAGCAGGGCGTGGTTCTTCTCGTGATCGTCGGTGTTGTCGATGAGGATATTGAACACCATGCGGCGGAACAACTCGGCCATCTGGGCCCTGCCCAGCAACGACTCGGCGACGCCTCGCCGGCGAAGCAGCTGGGCCAGCTCAGGGTAGCCCAAGCCCTCGCCTGCAGCCTTGAGCGCCACATTGGCGGACAGCGCGTGCCGGCGCCTGCCGCCATCCCCGCCATAGGTCCTGTCGAAGCGCTTGACAGCAACCGCGTGCCCACGCGCCAAGGCGATTGGCTGCGTGGCGGCCACTCGGATATGCGCCAGTTCAGCCAGCGTCATCGCTGCGTGCTCAATGAGGGGCATGTCGACGTACTCGCCTGGCTCCGAGAACTTCAGCACCCACTGCTCACCACCGATGTTGAGCAGCGACTTGGGCCGTGCGCCACCCATGGTCGCGCCGGGCGCGATCAGTCGGCGCTGCTCCGCGGGCACCGGTTCACCGGCGGCCACCTTTTTCACCAGCTCGTCAATCTGCGCGACATCCACCAGCTCGGGCAGGGGCCCCAGGCGGCGCGGCAAATATTGATCCTTTGAAGTCGACACACCCAATGCGCCGAACCGCTCATCGCCAGCGAAGTACAGGTACTCCATCAAGGACAAACGCGGTGGCTTGTCCAGGACACGGATAACCCGCTCGCCCCAGCGGTCGGGCCGGGCATCGTCCACCGCGCCGGCAGCTGTCTCCTTGCTCGATGGTAGGAATTCGGTGTCGATCAAGGGCAGATCTTCGCTGAGCGAGAAGCCCGCGGCGCGCCAGCTGGCTGCGTAGCGCAGCGACACTCCCCTGGACGCACGCACCATGGCGAGTTCGCCGATCAGAACCGGCCGCGCCCGGTCCCCCGTCCACCAAAGGTAGAGGCTGTCGACGGGTCTATAGCCGTTGATCTCCTGTGCAGCCATCAAGATGAACCAGGCAATTTGGCAGGAACAGCCGCGGTCGCTAGATCCGCTTGGACCGCGCCCGAAGACTTGAGCCGCGCTTCAAGAGAAATCGGTGAGCGGACCGCTCGCTCCCGAGCCACCCGGACCTCGCTTTCAAGCGCACCGAGGTCGAGTTGCGGCGCGGCCAGTTGGGGAATAGCCTGCGCACGGCCGATCACCCACAGTGCGGTGGCGTAGGTGCCGAAGGCGACGCCGGGGTCGCCCTGCTCCATGCGCGCCAGTGTGGGCTCAGATACGCCGATGCGCCCGGCCCATGCCCTGATCGATTCCTTTCGACGCTTGCGGGCGACGGACAGGTTTGCACCCAGCTCGCGCAGCAGCGAGCGCACCGCAGGTGGCATCTCAGTTAGGGCAATTGATCTCTTTGGCATGACATAGATATTATCAAAATACCGACAATTTCGATATCTTTGGACTTTTTGAGTCAGCCAGGATAGACCCTCGCCCTGCGCTTTGCGAAAGGCTGCATGGTGAAAAGGAGAATCAAACGGCATGTTTTTGTGCCCACCGGCACGGGCTCGCCCGCACTGGGTGTCACACCGGGGAGTTTTGGGGAGGTGTTGGCCTGGCCTGGTCTGGCCGGTCGCAGCCGCAGCCCCGCCGCCTGACCTGAAAGCCCCTCGACATCGGGCAAACCCTTGCGCTTCGTGGCCCCTCACCGGGCTCGACCCGAGTGATTTGGCAATGAACGTCTTTGCCGTGCATGGCGTTGATGCCACAGGCAGGCTTTGAACAACTCGTGGTTGGCAGCGCAAGGGTTGGGGTGGTGCAGCTTCTCAAGGCGCGCGCTCCAGCGCATCCGCCATTGCGGGGAGCATCTACGCCCCGTGCCACAGCGGCAACCCCGAAGCCGTGCGGTTCGGTCCGCGCGCCGTCGGGTGGCTCAACCAAGAAAGCCGAAAACGCTTATCCACCGCCGCGCGATCGGCGCCTCTCACGCAA
>CAZADK010000692.1:0-2515 GCA_964483855.1 uncultured Rhodoferax sp. | reverse complement strand
TTCGTCGGATGTCCGGATGTCCGGATGTCCACCTTGAGTGCCAGACCAAGCCACGCTGCCTTGCGTTTGACCCATCTGATTGATGTAGCTACATTAAAAAGTGAAAATCGAGTTCGACTGTAACAACAATGCACCCAACATTGATAAGCACGGACTACCACTGGCACTGGCCGGCGAACTCGATTGGGATGCGGCACTCGTAGGGGTTGCTGGCCAGCAAGCGTACGGCGAGATTCGCATGATCGCGTTGGCTCCAGATACCGGGATCTTGTACTACGTGGCATTTGTCAATCGTGGCGAGGTGCGAAGAACCATCAGCCTCGGCCCAGTCGTCACGCCAATGCCTTCTCCTCCAGTGGGCCCACCTCGCCACCGTCGCCCAGGTCTTCGGCCAGAAAACCACCGGACTGGCGCGCCCACAAGCGCGCATAGTGCCCGCCCAGCTGCAGCAATTCATGGTGCGTCCCCTGCTCCACGATGCGTCCTGCATCCATCACCACCAGCCGGTCCATGCGCGCGATCGTGCTGAGTCGGTGGGCGATCGCGATCACCGTCTTGCCTTCCATCAGGGTGACCAGCTGCTCCTGGATCGCAGCCTCGATCTCGCTGTCCAGCGCCGACGTGGCTTCGTCCAGGATCAGGATCGGCGCGTCCTTGAGCAGCACCCGCGCCAGGGCGACGCGCTGCCGCTGGCCGCCGGACAACTTGACGCCGCGTTCGCCGGCATGGGCTTCAAAACCGGTACGGCCGGCCCAGTCGCGCAGCTCGGCGATGAACCCATCCGCGTGCGCGCGCTGCGCTGCAAGGTGCACCTGCGCGTCCGTGGCCTCGGGCCGTCCGTAACGAATGTTGGCCGCGATCGAGCGGTGCAGCAATGAGGTGTCCTGCGTCACCATGCCGATGGCCGCGCGCAGGCTTTCCTGCGTCACGTCGCGCAGGTCCTGGCCGTCGATGGTGATGCGCCCGCCCTCGCCCTCGTGAAAACGCCGCACCAGGTTGACCAGTGTCGACTTGCCAGCGCCCGAGCGTCCGACCAGACCGACCCGCTCGCCGGGGCGGATGTGCAGGTGCAGCTGTTCGAGCACCACGCGACCACCGGCGGCCTTCTGGCCGTAACTGAAGTCGACCGCGTCGAAGCGAATCCCGCCTTTCGTCACCCGCAATTCGCGCGCCCGCGGGCTGTCGACCATGGCGTGGGGCACGGCAATGGTCTGCATGCCCTCCTGCACCACGCCGATGTTCTCGAAGATGCCGGACACCTCCCAGCTGACCCAGCCCGCCATGTTCGCGATCTGCCAGACCAGCGGCAAACTGGTGGCCACCACCGCCGGGCTGATCGCCTGGGCGTGCCACAACCCCAGGGCGACCGCCGCCGTGCCGACCACCAGCAGCGCGTTGAGCGCGGTCAACGTGGCCATGAACCGGGTCGTCATGCGCATGTGGGCGGCGATGCGCTCGCGGTGCGCGTCCATCGATTCGCGCACATAGGCGTCTTCGTCGCGCGCCCGCGAGAACAGCTTGACCGTCATGATGTTGGTGTAGCTGTCGACCACGCGGCCCATCACCAGGGAGCGCGCCTCGCTGCTCGAGCGCGACAGATCGCGCATGCGCGGCACGAAGATGCGCAGGAACACCAGGAAACCGGCCATCCAGCACACCATCGGCAGCGCCAGGCGCCAGTCGAACGACAACATCATGACCAGCGCACTGATGCCGTACACGACGATGTACCAGATCGCGCGCACCGCCGCCACCACGCTCTCGCGCAGCGCGTTGGCCGTCTGCATCACCCGGTTGGCCAGTCGCCCGGCGAAATCGTTCTGGAAAAAAGGGCTGCCCTGGCGCACCACATGCCAATGGCTCTGCCAGCGGATCAGCGTGGTCACGCCCGGAATCACCGCGTTGTTGCGCACCATGCTGTCGAGCATGATCATCAACGGCCGTCCGACCAGCAGCACCAGCGCAATGCCGGCCAGCGTCGGCGCCTGCTGCCGCAACGCCAGCGCCGGATCGCTGGCGGCCATCAGCCCGACCAAACGCCCGAGCAACACCGGCATCAGGATATCGATCAATGCCACACCCAGGCCGGTTGCCAGCATCGCAACATACAGGCCGCGGGTCTGGCGCATGAAGTGCCAATAGAACGCCACCAGGCCCGGCGGCGGGCCGGCATTGGACGTTGCCGCTGGCGCGGCGATGTTGCGCACGCGCGATTCGAAATACGAGAACATGGTCAGGGGTGTTTCCGATGCCCGATACCAGCCCTCCGGGGCGGGTTCGGGTCAGCCTGCAGTCTAGTGCCGGTAAGGGATCCAGGGCCACCCACCGGCCCGATAACCCTGGAACACCGCCACACCCGCATCCTTGCAGGCTGGCCTGCACCGATGCCAAGACTCAGTCTGCCATCTCCCATGGCGGGTTCCACGCCACCTTCCACAGGTGTGCCGGTCCAGATCCTGAACACAACCCGCACAACCACGCCAGAAGGTGCACCGTGCTCGAATTCGGTGCCGAC
>CAZADK010000691.1:0-2519 GCA_964483855.1 uncultured Rhodoferax sp. | reverse complement strand
CACGACACAGGCCTCGACCGCCTCGTGCATGACCAGCTTGTCCTCGATCGGCGCCGGAGCCACGTATTTGCCTTTGCCGGTCTTGAACAGGTCCTTGACGCGGCCGGTGATATACAGGATGCCCTGCGCATCGATACGGCCCTTGTCGCCGGTGCGCAACCAGCCGTCCGGCGTCATGGTCTCGCGGGTCTTTTCCGGTTCCTTGTAGTAACCGAGCATCAGCGCCGGGCTGCGCATCTGGATCTCGCCGGTCTGGGAGTCGATCCGGTGTTCGACACCGCCGTAGGCCGGACCCACGCTGCCTTGCTGGTTCTTGCCAGGCTCGGTGATGTGCGACACCGCGAGGTTCTCGGTCATGCCGTAACCCTCGTTGATATGCAGTCCGAGTTTGCTGTACCACTGCAGCAGGGCCATCGGCATCGGCGCGGCGCCACCGGCCGCGATGCGGCACTGGTCCAGGCCCAGCGCCTTGAGCACCTTGCGCCGCACGATGCCGCCCAGAATCGGTATCGACAACAACCGATTGAGCTTGGCGGGTGGCATCTTGTGGTGCACGCCCTGCTGGAACTTGACCCACAGCCGGGGCACGGAAAAGAAGATGGTCGGCCGGGACCGTTGCAGGTCTGCCGCGAAGGTGTCGAGCGACTCGGCGAAATACACATGCATGCCAGTGCGCAGCCAGCCATGTTCGACCAGCACCCGCTCGACCACGTGGGCCAGGGGCAGATAGGACATCATGCGGTCATCGACGCCCATCGGCAGCCGCCCGATGCCGGCATCCAGCGCCCATGCGAAGTTGCCGAAGCTGTGCATCACCCCCTTGGGCACGCCGGTCGTCCCCGAGGTGTAGATCAGCGTCGCCAGGTCCTGCGTCTGGCGCACCGGCTTGCCGGGCATGGGCTGGTTGTCCTTGCAAACGGTGTCCCAGCCCGGGTATGCCTTGACCGCGTCGTCGGGCGACAAGGGGTAACTCAGGCACGGCAAATCGGCAGGCACACCCGGCTTCATGTGCTCCCAGCCGTCTAGCTTGCCGATGAAGCAGGCCTTGGACTCGCTGTGGGTCAGGATCTGCCGGACGGTCTCGGCGGCCAGCGTGGGATACAGGGGTACCGAAACATAACCGGCCATCCAGATGGCCAGGTCGCTCATCATCCACCAGGCACAGTTCTTGGACAGGATCGCCACCTTCGAACCTGGCTCCCAGCCCTGGGCCTTCAGGTAACTCGCCATGCGGCGCACCTCGTCGGCAACCTGGTCCCAGGTGTAGTCCTTGACCACTCCACCGCCCATGGGCTGCGTGAGCGCCACGCGTTTCGGCGCGGTTTCTTCCCAGTAATACAGGCGTTGCAGGGCCAGCATGTCAGGCGGTATCGTGGTCATCGTGTCTCCTCCAAGATCGTGGTCTGCCGAATCTAACAAGCGGGCGCGAATTGGCTTACAGGGTATATCCCGCTTCCATTTGTCGCCAATGGCAGTAGCCGGCCCGGCGCCGCGAATCGTGCGCCGCAGTTGAACGGCTGTCAGGCTTTCTTCAAAATCGCATACAACTGGTCCTTGATCGCCAGCTTTTCCTTCTTCATGGTCTCGATCTCTTCATGGGTGGCCGGCGTGATGCTGGCCTCCATGTTCCTGATCTTCTGGTCCAGCGCATTGTGCTGGTCGAACAGGCGCGTGAAATGGTGGTCCGAGGTCTTGAGCTCGGTGATCTTGTCGCGAAATTCAGGAAACATGTCCCCTCCTCATGTTGCGGGCCGCACGCCGGTCGCACAGTCCCGTCCTGTGCACTGTAACCCCTCGCGGCCAGCGCCTTCTTCATCTGGGCGTTCTTCATCGACCTTCGCGGGCAGGCGTCACGCCGGCTCTGTCGACGCCGCCACGTTACCGGGCGCGGCGCGGCTCGAAGCCATCCAGGCGATCAGCGAAGACCGCATCGCCTCCTCCACCGTCATGGCCAGCGGCTCGGTCCAGCTGGGCGGCACGAAGACCGTGTAGCCGCCAATCATGTAACCCATCGGCAGGTAGACCGCCACCCGTTCGGTGTGCGCCAGCGGCGATGGCAAGCCGGCCATCGATTGGCGTGTGACCAGACCGACGATGGCCAGTTCGTGGCCGGGCATGCGCAGCAGCACCACCTGCTGCTGGGGCTTGTTGTCATGCGGGGAGAAATAGTCGGCGAAGTTCTTCAGCGACGAATAAATGCTCTTGACCACCGGCAGCCGGGTAAACGGCAGTTCGATCCACGAAAAGAACCGAACCGCGAACGGATGCGAAACCAGGAAACCCAGCGCCAGAATCATCCCCACGCCGAACACCAGCCCCAGCCCGGGCAGATAGAAGTCGCCGAACAAGGGTCGAATCAGCCGAACCGCCATCGACTCCGCGCCCGAAATGAACAGGAAAAGCAGGTAGACGGTCAGTGCGACTGGCAGGAACGTGATAAGACCACGAAAGAAATAGCGGTACATGCTTTTCATGTTGTTACCCGGGCAATACGATGGAACACAGCCGCAGTGCGACGC
>CAZADK010000690.1:0-2524 GCA_964483855.1 uncultured Rhodoferax sp. | reverse complement strand
GGTCGACCTGTCGGGTGGCGGCGATCTGCAAGCCTACGAATTCACGGTCGGGCCAGGGGGTTCGCGCGACATTCTGGCGGACCAGAACACCTATGCGGTGATCCCCGGTTTCCGGGGCGGTGTCGCGCCCGTCGATGCGCAGGAGGCGCGCGGCTTCGACGCGGCGACCGGCGCCGCGGTCTACCTCAGCGGCGTGGCGCGGATCGATGGCGGCCCGGGCCTGCCCGACGGCGTTTACACGCTGCTGCCGGCGCACTATGCGCTGTTGCCCGGCGCGTTTGCGGTGCGCCTGGACACCGGCGTGCTTAACCTGGTGCCGGGTGCCGCGGTGGTGCGTCAGGACGGAGTCGCACTGGCGGCCGGTTACCTGACGGACAGCCGGGCAAAGGCTCCGGTCGCTGCGCAATGGCGCGGGATCGAGGTGTTGTCGCGCGCGCAGGTGCTCGCGCGCTCCGAATTCACGCTCAGCCGTGCCTCCACATTCTTCGCAGGCAGTGTGAATCGACCGCAGGACGCAGGCCTGCTGTCGCTGCTCGCCAGTGGCACCGGCAACCAGGCACTGACCCTGGACGCGCAGTTCGCGCTGGCCGCGGGGCCGGGCGGCCTAGGTGCGGCGGTCGATATCAGCGCACCGGAGCTGGTTATCACCAGCGCCCCGGTTCCCGGCCTGGGCGCCAGCGTGACCGTGCTGGACCCGGACACCTTGTCCGCGCTCGGTGCCCGCAGCCTGTTGATTGGCGCCAGCCGCTTGCGCAATGCCAATGCCACGGTGCTCGACGTTTCCACGCAGAACCTGACGCTGGCCAACGACGCGCAGCACGCCCTGCGTGCCAGCGAGGTGCTGCTCGCTGCCACGGGCACGCTGAGCCTGCGCTCCGGCAGCCTGATCGATGCCCAGGGCCCCGAGGGCGATGCCGGGTTGTATACCACCGCAGGCAACGGCGCCCTGGTGCGTGCCGCGGCGACCACGGCCCGCTTCGAGCGCACCGGATCGCCGGACCGCACGGCGGGTTCGCTGATGGCGCAACCGGGCAGCGTCGTGCGCGCCGCCACGTCGATCACGATCGACGCCACGCGCGACACCAACTTCGCCGGCAGCACCCAGTTCAAACGCATGGGTGTCGCGGTCGCCGGTGATCTGTCGGTGGGCGCGACACGTGTCAATCTCGGAGCAGCGCCTGTGTCGGCCGAAGGCATTACCTACGACCAGACCACGCTGGACGGCCTCGATGACCTGGCGCGCCTGTCGTTGACCAGCTACAGCAGCTTCGACCTGTATGGCGCGGTCACGCTGGGCGGTCTGGATCCGGCGAGCGGGACGCCGGTGTTGCAGGAATTGAGCCTGCTCGGAGCCGGCCTGGCCGGCATCGACAATGCCGGCCAGCTGGCACGCGTGCGTGCCCAGTCGATTGTGCTGTCCAATCCGCTGGACGCAGCCTTCGTGGCCGGTGCGGCCACCGGTTCCGGCAGTTTGCTGCTGCAAGCCGAGCGGCTGACGCTGGGTGCGGGCGCCAAGACGGTGCGCGGCTTCGACCATGTGACGCTGCAGGCAATGGAGCTGGTGGGCCAAGGTTCCGGCCGCACCGACCTGGCCGGCGCAGCCGACCTGCTGCTGGGTCGGATTCGCGGCGAGGCCGGCTCGGACCAGGTCCTGACCAGCACCGGGGCGATGTCGATCGGCACCGGGCAACCGGCGATCACGGACCCGGCGCCGGTGACCGCGCTCGGTGCCCGCTGGCAGTTCGAGGCGGGGCAGCTGGCGTTTGACAGCGCGGCGATCCTGCCCTCGGGTTCGCTGCAACTGCTGGCGCGCCAGGGCGATCTGCAGCTCGGCGCCCAGGCCCGGGTCGATGTGGCCGGCCGGCTGCTGCCGTTCTTCGACGCGGCAAAAGCCAGTTGGGGCGGGACTGTGGCGCTGACCAGCGTCGGCGGCCGTGTCGAACTGGCGCCCGGCGCGCGCATCGACGTCTCGAGCGCGGCCGGTGGCGACGCCGGCGCGCTGCGCATCGTGGCAGCGGACGGCACGGTGTCGCTGGCCGAGGGCAGCCTGCTGGGCCGTCAGGTCGCGAACGCCGCCGGTCACTCTGGCAAGGCGGCGGTGGCGGAGATCGACAGCCACGGCATGGACGGCTTTTCGGCGCTCAACGCGGTGCTCGACAGCGGCGGTTTCGATGGCGAGCGCAGCTGGCGTGCCCGAACCGGCGACATCACCGTGGCGCAGACCGACCATGTCCGGGCCGCCAAGGTCCGCATCAGCGCGGACGCGGGCCGGATCGTGGTCGCCGGAACGCTGGACGCCAGCGGCGAGCGGGGCGGAGAAGTGGCCTTGTTCGCGCGCGACGACGTGCGATTGCTGGCTGGCGCCCGCATCGAAGCGCAGGCCGAGGGTGCCGGCCGGGATGGCGGCGCGGTCACGCTGGCCACCCGAGAAGGCAGCCTGGTGCTGGACCCGGGCAGCGCGATCGCGGTGGCCGCCGGCGCCGGAGCGCAAGGCGGGACCGTTTTGCTGCGCGCGCCGCGCACC
>CAZADK010000689.1:0-2533 GCA_964483855.1 uncultured Rhodoferax sp. | reverse complement strand
AATCCGCAAGCGCAACCCATGCCGGACCATGAGTTCGGTAAGCGCGTCGCGTGGTGGAGCACAAGACGATAAGGCTCGCTCGCCGGGGGCGACGCGCGCCTATCGCCACGTGCGCGGCAAACTTCCGCGGCCCAGAGGTGGCCACTGGCACAGGCAACGGGCGTGCCGGGGCGGGGCTTCAGGGGCTTGTCAGGCGTCTTCGCCGCCAAATCAATGATTAATCGGCGATTGACGCTGACGGATATGGCCGGATTACTCCAAAAATGGCATTGGAATTCCTATCCTTGAGGACCGGTCCGCGGTTAAAATTTTGGCGCGGCTATCCAGGACCGGTGTGAACGCAATCAATTTCCGCAGGCGGCAACCCCTTGCCCGACATCGCAGCTAACGGCACTACCCTCCGCTACGAGAGCCGAGGCAGCGGCGTGCCGGTAATGCTGACCCCGGGCGGCCGCTGGGCCGGGTATGTGCTTGGTGTGGTGGCGGATGCGCTCGCTGCCGAATGCCGCGTCATCACCTGGGACCGGCGCAATACTGACGGCGGCTCGGGCATCGCGGCCGCGGGCGGGTTGTCCGAGGCCGATGTCGCGGCCGACGATCTCGCGGCGCTGATTCGCGCGCTGGGCCTCGGGCCCTGTTACGTCGGTGAGTACGCCGGCTGCCGCACCACGCCGACGCTGGCATACAAGTACCCGGCGCTGGTGCGCGGCCTGCTGCTGGCCTGGCCTTCCGGCGAGGAGTACGCCGCCGAGCGCCTGCCGCGCAATGCCTACCGGCCGTTCATGCGCGCGGCGCTGCGCCGTGGCATGCAGGGCGTTTGCGAGCTCAACCCGTTCGCTGCGTCCGTCGCCATCCGCCCGGCCAACCGCGACGCGCTAATGGCGCTGGACCCGCGCGAGTTCGTGCGTCAGATGGCGTACTGGGAAACTTTCTTTACCACCAGCGGCGACCTGCCGGTGGCCGGCTGCCGGCTGAACGACGATCAGTGGGCGTCCATCAACATTCCGGCCAGTGTCACCGGCGGCTGCGACCCGGTGCATCCGACTGCGGTCGCGCAGCGCATCGCGCGCCTGCTGCCACTGTCCGAGTACAATGAGCCGGTGTGCACGCTGGAACAATGGGACCGCGAGTTCGGTCCGCGCATCCCGTATCCGGAGACATCGAAGTTCCAAGGCGCGCTGATCGCGCCGGTCTGGCGCGATTTCATCCGCCGGCACGAAGCCTAGGAGCCCGACATGAGCATTCCCGAAGCCGCCCCCCACGCCACGGCGCACCCAGGCCCCGACGACTTCGCCCGTACCGGCCCCGGCACGCCGGCCGGCGAGTACCTGCGCCGCTTCTGGCATCCGGTGTACCACTCGGTGGACCTCAAGCCGGCGAGCGCGGTGCCGCTGCGCGTCATGGGCCAGGCGTTCACGTTGTACCGCGCCGAGTCGGGCAAGGCGGTGCTGATGGATGGGCGCTGCCCGCACCGCGGCACGCTGCTGTCCAGCGGCTGGGTGGAAGGCGAGGAGCTGCGCTGCTTCTACCACGGCTGGAAGTTCGACCCGACCGGCGCATGCACCGAGCAGCCGGCGGAGAAGCCCGATTTCTGTCGCAAGGTCCGGATCGGCGCGTACCCGGTGCGCGAGTACCTGGGGCTGGTGTTCGCCTATATCGGCCAAGGCGAGCCGCTGGTGTTCCCCGAGCATCCGGAGTTCGAGCATTTCGATGGGCTGCTGGAGCTGGATTCCTACTCGCGCGACTGCAATTTCTTCCAGAACCTGGAGAACGCGCTGGACATGAGCCATGTCGGCTTCGTGCACGGCGACAACCGCGCCTCGTTTGCCGGTATCGGCGACGGCAAGCGGCTTAAGGCCGCTGAGTCCGACTGGGGCGTAACCTACGCCTTCACCCGGCCCGACGGTCAGCAGCGCGTGCAGCAGTTCGGCATGCCCAACCTGTTCTACATGACCGCGCTGCCCACCGATCCGGAAATCGGCTGGCAGGAGTCGCTGTTCTGGTGGGTACCGATAGAAGACGACCTGCACATGCAGTTCAGCATCCACCGCGTGCCGGCCAGGGGCGAGGCGGTAGCGCGCATCCACGCGCGGCGCCAGAAGCGCAGCGAGGGCATCACCATCGCGCACCAGGACTATTGCGAGCAGATCCTTGCCGGCGAGGCGCTGCTGCGCGATGCGGACGCGACCAAGGTGGACTTGGTGCGGCTGCAGGACGACATCGCGCAGGTCGGGCAGGGGCGGATCGCCGACCGGACCGGCGACCGGCTCGGCCGTGCCGACGTCGGCGTGATCGCGATCCGCAAGCTCTGGGCGCGCGAACTGGACAACGCCATCTCCGGCCGGCCGCTGAAGCACTGGAAGCGCGACGCGAGCATCGTGCCGCGCGCCTGGAGCCTGGACGGCGGCGGCGCGCGCATCGGCGCCGAGGGCCTGGTGGCCGATGGCAGCGTGAAAGCGATGATCGTGGACGTGCGTCCGCAAGTCGAGGTGAAGATGCAATTGCGCGCCCTGCACGGCCGGCGGCACATGAA
>CAZADK010000688.1:0-2539 GCA_964483855.1 uncultured Rhodoferax sp. | reverse complement strand
TTGCACGCCTTCGAGCAATGGGACAAGCCGATCCTGACCGACCGGTCAGGATCGGCTTGTCCCATTGCTCGAAGGCGTGCAAGCCGCCGAACTGTTGCACGACGTCCAGGCCGGGACGCATCCACAGGTGGAAGGTGTTGCCCAGGATGATCTGCGCGTCCATGTCGCGCAGGCTTTGCGGCGTGACGCCCTTGACGGTGCCGTAGGTGCCCACCGGCATGAAGATCGGCGTCTGCACCACGCCATGGTTCAGTGTCAGGCGGCCGCGCCGGGCATGGCTGCCCGGGTCATCGCCCTGTGCGTCGTCGGTCTTGAGCAGGTCGAATTGCAGCACGTCAGTCGATGGCGTCAGGTGTCGCGGCGCGCCAGCAGCATGGCGTCACCGTAACTGAAAAAGCGGTACTGCTGTTCGATCGCATGCCGGTACAAAACGCGGATGTGCTCGTAACCGGCGAAGGCGCTCACCAGCATCATCAGCGTCGATTTCGGCAGGTGGAAGTTGGTGATCAGCCGATCGATCAACTGGAACCGGAAACCCGGCGTGATGAAGATGTCGGTGTCGCCGCTGGCCTTGCCGCTGGCCGCCCAGCTCTCGAGCGTGCGCACGGTTGTCGTACCCACGGCCACGATGCGACCGCCCCGCGCCTTGCAGTCGGCGATCGCCTGCATCGTCACGTCTGGCACCTGGTACCACTCGCTGTGCATCCGGTGCTCTTCGAGTCTTTCCGTCTTGACCGGCTGGAAGGTGCCAGCACCCACGTGCAAGGTGACAAAGGTATGGGCAATGCCACGTTGCGCCAGCGTCTGCAGCAGGGCATCGTCGAAATGCAGTGCCGCGGTGGGCGCGGCCACGGCGCCTGCGTGACGGGCGAACACGGTCTGGTAACGCTCTTCGTCCTGGGCCGAGTCGGCGTGTTCGATATACGGCGGCAGTGGCACGTGGCCGTGCCGCTCCATCAATGTGTACGGATCGTCGCCGGCGTCGTTCGACAACACGAAGCGGAACATGCCTCCCTCGGAGCCGGGCCAACGTCCGAGCAGTGTCGCGCGCATCGTGTCGCCGCTGCCCGGCGCCGGCACCAGTGCCAGCGTGGTGCCGATCTCGGGCTTCTTGCTGACCCGCATGTGGGCCGCCACCTGGTTGCCGCCGAGCACCCGCTCGATCAGCAGCTCGACCTTGCCGCCGGTCGGCTTCTCGCCGAACAACCGCGCCTTCATGACGCGCGTGTCGTTGAGCACCAGCAGGTCTGCGGGCGCCAGCAGGGCGGGCAGGTCGCGAAACACCCGGTCCACCGGCGCGGCGCCGCTGCCGTCGAGCAGGCGCGCTGCGCTGCGCTGCGCCGCCGGATGCTGGGCGATCAGCGAGGGCGGCAGGACGAAGTCGAAATCGGAAAGTGTGTAGGCGCCGTTGGCGCCATCGACGGAAGAAAACATGTGCTTGAGGGCTGTACCGGCCCGTGCCAAGGGATGGGGAAGGGAAGACGGACAAGAAAGGGCAGAATTGTCCCATGCCAGCCAAGAGCGCCGCCCAAACCATCCGCCAACCGGAAAAACCGGCGGCGCAGGCTGCCGCAAAGTCGCCGATGGTCAAGGCGATGGAGAAGCTGGGGCTGCGGCGCGACATCGACCTGGCGCTGCATCTGCCGCTTCGCTACGAGGACGAGACCCGCATCACGCCGCTGGCCGATGCACGCGATGGCGCCACGGTCCAGGTCGAGGCGACGGTCGTGTCCTGCGACGTCAACTTCCGTCCGCGCCGCCAGTTGCTGGTGGTGGTGCGCGACGGTGCCGAGACCTGCACGCTGCGGTTCTTCAACTTCTACCCGTCGATGCAAAAGCTGATGGCGGTGGGCAACACGATTCGCGTCCGGGGCGAGGTGCGTGGCGGGTTCCTGGGCTGGACCATGGTGCATCCGACGGTATCTGGCGCCACGGCGCCGCTGCCCTGTGCGCTGACGCCGGTCTATCCGACCAGCGCCGGTCTGCCGCAGGCGTATCTGCGCAAGGCGATCACGGGCGCGCTGGGCCGCGTCGACCTGTGCGAGACCGTTGCGCCAGAGCTGTTGCCGGGCTCGCGGCGCGAGCCGATGTGGCCGCTGCGCGCAGCACTGCAGTTCCTGCACCATCCCGAGCCCGATGTGTCGCTTGCCACGCTGGAGGACCATAGCCATCCGGCCTGGCAGCGACTCAAGGCCGAGGAGTTGCTGGCGCAGCAGTTGTCGCAGCTGGCGTCGCGCCGCGCACGCGACCGGTTGCGCGCGCCGGCCCTTCGCGCATCGGCTGGAGGTTTGCATGAGCGGCTAGGGGCAGCCTTGCCGTTCGCGCTGACCGATGCGCAGCGCCGGGTGTGCCAGGAGATTGCCGCCGATCTGGGCCAACCGGTGCCGATGCACCGGCTGTTGCAGGGCGACGTCGGTTCCGGCAAGACCGTGGTGGCGGCGTTGGCGGCCGCGGTCTGCATCGATGGCGGTTTCCAGTGCGCGCTGATGGCGCCGACCGAGATCCTGGCCGAGCAGCATTTCCGCAAGCTGATCGGCTG
>CAZADK010000687.1:0-2540 GCA_964483855.1 uncultured Rhodoferax sp. | reverse complement strand
GTGCGCATGCCGACCGGGCGCACGCCGGTGATCTTCGCCAATGCATCGCTCGATCGCAGATGCAGGTCACGCTCTGTCTGCTCGGGCAAGATCGAGTTCAGTTCGTGGATCCAGCCATGCAGGCCGATCTCATGGCCTTCGGCGACGACACGGCGTTGTTCGTCCGGGTACAGCAAGGCGGCCACGGCAGGCACGAAGAAAGTCGCCGGCACGCCGGTTGTCTTGAGCAGTTCCAGAATGCGTGGCACACCGACCCGGCTGCCGTATTGGCCCCAGGACATGCGGCCGATGGACTTGCCGCCATCGCGCAACTCGTTGGTCTCGTGGTCGGAGTCGAACGACAGCGCCACCGCGCAACGTGCGCCACCCGGCCAGCTGGCCGGGCGCAGGCTGCGCCCGGCGCGCACCTGGTTCACACGCTGGCGCCACTCGGGCTCGTCCCAGGCCCAGGGTTCGCGGGAGTCAAAAGGCGGGTTGCTCATGGTTGTTTCTCTTCCTGCAACGGGAAATGACAGGCCACCTCGCGCGCCGTGCCGCCAGCGCGCAGCAGCGGGCGCTCCTGCTGGCAACGGGGCTGCGCGAAGCTGCAGCGCTGGTGAAACGCGCAGCCCGGTGGCGGGTTGATCGGCGAAGGCAGTTCGCCGCTGATCGGCTCGATTTCCTGCACCGGCGCGCCATCCGCGGCCAGGCGCGGCGCGCTGGCGAGCAGGGCGCTGGTGTAGGGGTGGCGCGGCGTCAGAAAAATGTCTTCCGTCGCGCCGAGTTCGACGATACGTCCGAGGTACATGATCGCGACCCGGTCGCTGACATGGCGCACCACGCTCAGGTCGTGGCTGATGAACAGCATGGTCAGGTTCAGGTCGCGGCGCAACTGCAGGAACAGGTTGATGATCTGCGCCTGGATCGACACGTCGAGCGAGGCCACCGGTTCGTCGCAGACCAGTGCGTCGGGTCGCATCGCCAGCGCGCGCGCAATCGCCACGCGCTGGCGCTGGCCACCCGAGAACTGGTGCGGAAACCGCTGCGCGGCATCGGCGTCCAGGCCCACGGCCTTGAGCCAGCGCAACACGTCGGCAGCAGCTTCGGACTTCTGCACCAGGCCATGCGCGATCGGGCCTTCGGCAATCGTGTCGCCGATCCGCATGCGCGGATTGAGTGAGGCAAATGGATCCTGGAACACCATCTGGACGCGGGTCGTGTTCTTGCGCCCACCCCGCATCACCGCCGCGCCGTCGATATGGGCCTCGCCCAGCGTCGGCGCAAGGATGCCGGCGGCCACCCGGCCGAGCGTGGACTTGCCGCAGCCCGACTCGCCGACCAGGCCCAGCGTCTCGCCCTTGGCGACCGACAACGACACATCTTCAACGGCATGCACCACCGTAGTGCTGGCTTTTTGCCCGGTGATGCGTTTGGCCAGCCGCTCGGACAACGGTGGCACCGAGGCGAAGCGGCGCGTGATCGCCTCCAGGCCGATGAAGCGGGTCTGGTTGATCATGGGGTGGCCTGCGCCGCCGTCGCGGTGTCCATGTTTAGCGGATGGTGGCAGCGCCAGGTGCGCGGCGCAGCGATCGTCTGCTGCGGTGCGGTGTCGCATGCCGCAGTGGCATGGGCGCAGCGGTCCTTGAATGCGCAGCCGCTGGGCAGCGCGGTCAGCGACGGTGTCGAGCCGGGAATTTGCAGCAGGTCCTTGCCCGGCGCCGCGCGCGAGGGCAGGCTGTCGATCAGGCCCTGGGTATAGGGATGGTGCGGGCGGCGCAACACCTCGGCGGTCGGCCCTTCCTCGATCAGCCGGCCGGCATACATGACCAGCAGGCGCGACGCCAGCACCGAGACCGTGGCCAGGTCGTGGCTGATCCAGACCAGGCTGACACCGGCCTCGCGCACCAGCGTACGCATCTCGATCAGGATCTGCGCCTGGATCGACACGTCCAGCGCGGTGGTCGGCTCGTCGCAGATCACCAGGCCGGGGTTGTTCAGGAAGGCGATCGCGATTGCCACGCGCTGGCGCATGCCACCCGAGAGTTCATGCGGATAGGCGTCGAGCCGACGTTCCGGATCGGGTATGCCGACCTTGGCCAGCGCCTCCAGGCTACGCTTGCGCATCTCCGGCTTGCCGGGCTTGCCGTGGGCGCGCATCGCCAGTTCCATCTGTGTCGACACCTTGAGCACCGCGTTGAGCGTGCTCATCGGATCCTGGAACACCATCGCCCTGCGCCGGCCGCGCAACGCACGCAACTGCGCGCGGGGCATGCCGACGAGTTCCTGGCCGTCGAGTTTGACCGAGCCGGCCGCGACCCGTCCGGGCGGGTCGATCAGGCCCAGGATGGAATAACCGGTGACACTCTTGCCCGAACCCGACTCACCGACCAGGCCGATGATCTCGCCGGCGTGTACGTCGAACGACACGCCATCGACAGCGCGCGCGACACCCGAGCGGGTCGCGAACTCGGTGGCCAGATCGCGCACCTGAAGCAGCACCTTGTCACTCATTCAGTGCCTCCGCCCTGCGGGCTGCGGCGCGAGCGCCTTGGGAACGGCCC